>ONQZ01000031.1 GCA_900320095.1 uncultured Lentisphaerota bacterium | reverse complement strand
CGGAAGACTGGTTCGTGGTCGGCGCGGGCGATTACAACGGCGACAGCAAGGACGACCTGCTCGTGCGGCAGTATTCGACCGGCATGCTCGGCTACTACAGCGCGGGCGACACCTCGAACTGGGTCGAACTCGGCCGCGGCGTCGACATGAACTGGACCGTCATCGCATGACCGCAAGCGGCACACAGCAGACACAGGGTCCAAAAAACAGTCTTTTTCGTGCTTTCAACTGGAATTTTCGGGAAAACGTGCTAAAGTAAAAGACATTGTTTTTCGTAACCCTGTGGTGTAATGGCAGCACAAGTGGTTTTGGTCCACTTAGTTCAGGTTCGAGTCCTGACAGGGTTGCCACACCGCAAGCGGTGCCGAATAGTGCTTGGCCGCGCTCAAGCACGAGGTGGAGTGGGCCGAGCAGTGTATTGTTTACGCTCGCCAGGACAAGTCCTGGACTGAAGCAGTGCCCGGCTCCGCTCGCCAGGACAAGTCCTGGACTGAAGCAGTGCCCGGCTACGCTCGGGCACGGAGAGCATGGATAACATGGATTCCCGCCTCAAATCTCCCTGAAACAAACTTTTTTGAAAAAAATGTATGTTTCGAGCTTGATTTTTCCGGAATGAGTGCTAGATTAAATAGCATGCCAGATGCGGGCGTAGCTCAGTGGTAGAGCGTCACGTTGCCAACGTGATTGTCGAGGGTCCGACTCCCTTCGCCCGCTCCATTTGTTTTAAACGCACAAAAGGAGTCAAACGCATGAAATCCCTGCACGCCGTTTCCCTTTCGCTCGCGCTTCTCGCACCCGTTTTCCTCTGTTCCTGCGCCGATTTCTGGTTCGATTACCACAATCAGGACAATCCGCCGCCGGACACGCCCGCGTTCGATCCGGTCCCGCCGGAGCCCGCGACCGAAGAAGTCACGCTCACGAACGACCAGCTCGTCAGCTCCGCCACGCAGTCGCTGATCCTCGCGATCACGCGCAAGGGGCTCTCCGGCGCCGGCATGTACAGTCCGCAGAACTCCATCTACGCCGACCGTGTGCTCCGTTCGCTGCTCTCGGAGGCCATCGTCAGGAACGGGTCCGACTACTGTCTGGTCGTCTCCGGCCCGAACGACGACGGATTCGACATCGTCGTCTCGAAGGAACTGAACGGCGATCCGGTCATCCATATCTCGAAGAAACGCCGCCAGTGAGGCGTTTCCGCCTCGATCCGGCACACTTTTATCCGCTCTATGACCGCCTCCGAACGCAACGCCATGCTCACCGCGGAGGACGACGTCCTCCTGCGCGACTGCGAGTTCATCATGCAGAAAGGCACCGGAAACGGCGGCCAGAAGATCAACAAGACATCCTTCGCCGTGCGCCTGCGGCACCGTCCGACCGGGATCGCCGTCTCCGCAAACGAGGAGCGCAGCCAAGCGAAAAACCGTCACATCGCCCTGCGGAAGCTCCGGTACGAGATCGCCCTGCGCGTGCATGCCGACCCGTCCGGCGCGGACGGTTTTACTTTGCTCCCGTCCCCCTCGCCCGCGAACCACGCCCGCCTCATCCTGTGGACCGCCGCGCTGTTCGACCGTCTGGCGGCGTCGGGATTCGACCTCGCGCAGGCCGCCGCGCTCTGCGGCGTGAGCGTGTCGCAGCTCGAACGCGCCATGCGGAAATATCCGCAACTCTGGCGCGCCTGGTCCGAGGCGAAACAGAAAAACGGCGGCGAAGCTCGGGATTGAGGAGCGTCCGCCGCCGGAATTGGCGATCAATTTCTTTTTGAACCGGATTTACGGATTGTAGATCAGCGGGCCGGTGCCGTCGCCGCCGGAATAGCCGGGCGTATCATGGAAGGTGTTTCTTCCGCCGTCCGAGGCGTTGCCGGCGCGCACGGAACGCGGCGTGATGATGATCGGGGCCTGTGCCTGCGCCTGCTTCGGCTGTTCCGGCGCCTGTTTCTGAGGAGCTTCCTGAACGACCTGCGGACCCGGCTCGGCGGGTTTCGGCTGTTCCGCCGGACGGCTCTGCGGCGGCGGATTGTTCTGCGGACGCGCCTCTGCGGGCTGCGGATTATCCTGCGGACGCACATCCGCGGACGGCGGATTGTTCTGCGGACGACGACCACCACCCCGTTCGGGTTCCGGGGCTTTCAGTTTGGGTTTGGGCTTGGATTGCGGCTGCGAATTGGTCGGAATCAGGGAACCGATCGTGCTGCCATTGCTCAATGAACCGATCGTGCTGCCATTGCTCAATGAACCGATCGTGCTGCCATTGCTCAATGAACCAATCGTGCTGCCCGAACTCAGCGAGCCGATGACGGGTGATGACGTCTTCTGCTGGGCCGGTTTCGGCTGGGGCTGAGGTTTGGGCTGAGGCTGGGGTTGAGGTTGCGGCTGAGGCTGCGGCGCCGGGGGACGTCCCCCGCGGGCATGGACGGTTCCCGCCGCGACGCCGAGCAGGCACACGGTCAGAGCGACCGCAACGATACGTTTCAGAGGCAGTTTCATAGGTTCCTCCTTGCGAAACAAGTTCATTTCCGCGCGCCGGACATGCCTTTGCATCTTGCGCCGTTGCACGCTGGAAAAGTTGTATTCAATACGATTCCTCTAACAATTTACACTCATGAACTGTTTCTGTCAAGTCCGCTTCCCTCTTTTTTTGAGAAAAACCGTGTCTTTTCCGCGGATTCGGGTTGCAACTCGCGACATCACGCTTATATTATCCTGAATCGACCGCGCTTTCAGGCACAATCACAACGGTTTTCACCCTTCAGCAACACCCCAACCGGACGGGCCGCGAACATGCCCCGTCCCAACGTCACAGGAGCGATCCATGAGCAGACTTCAGGCAAAACGCAGCAAATTCGTGTGGTACGACGACAGCCTCCCGTTCGAGGAGCGCGTGGAAGCGATCATCAAAGCGATGACCGTGAAGGAAAAGGTCAGCCAGCTGCTGCACGACGCGCCCGCGGTCGAACGCCTCGGCATCCCCGCCTACAACTACTGGAGCGAATGTCTGCACGGCGTGGCGCGCGCCGGCATGGCGACCGTGTTTCCGCAGGCGATCGCCATGGCCGCCACGTTCGACACCGACCTGGAGTACCGCATGGGCTGCGCGGTCGCGGTCGAGGCTCGTGCGAAGAACGCCGCCGCGCGCAGGCTTTCCGGCGACGGCAGCACGCCGATCTACCGCGGCCTGACCTTCTGGACCCCGAACATCAACATCTTCCGCGATCCGCGCTGGGGACGCGGCCAGGAAACGTTCGGCGAGGATCCGTACCTCACCGGCGAGTTCGGCGCGGCGATGGTCCGCGCGCTCCAGGGCGACGATCCGAAGTACCTGAAGCTGGCGGCCTGCGCGAAACATTTCTGGGGGCACAGCGGCCCCGAGGCGGAACGCCACAAGTTCGACGCGAAGATCAGCAAGCGCGACGCCGCGCAGACCTATCTGCCCGCGTTCAAGAAGCTCGTGACCGAGGCGAAAGTCGAGTCCGTCATGGGCGCGTACAACCGCACGAACGGCCAGGTGTGCTGCGGCAGCGCGAAGTACATCCGGGAGCTCCTCCGCAAAAAATGGGGCTTCCGAGGGCATTTCGTCTCCGACTGCTGGGCCATCATGGACTTCCACCAGACACACAAGGTCACGCCCGACCAGACCGCCTCCGCCGCCTACGCGCTGAAGAACGGCTGCAACCTCAACTGCGGCTGCTCCTTCGAAAAGCTCCTCGACGCCTATGAAAAGAAGATGATCGCCGAGGCCGACCTCGACGACGCCCTGCGCCATGTCTTCATGACCCGCATGAAACTCGGCTGTTTCGACCGCGACGAGCTCGTCCCGCTCGCGAAGACGCCGATCTCGAAGGTCCACTGCGCCAAACACCGTGCGATCGCACTTGAGGCCGCGCGCAAGTCCGTCGTCCTGCTCAAGAACGACGGCATCCTCCCGCTCAAGCCCGCGGCGAAACTCAACCTCACCGGCCCGAACCTCACCAGCCTCCCGGCGCTCTGGGGCAACTACAACGGATTCTCCGACCACATGGTCACCGTCCTGGAGGGCATCGCCGCCAACGCCGATCCCGGCACCAGCTTCGAGCCGCGCAACAGCGTGCCCCTGAACGGACCCGCGGTCGACCTCTCTGCCCGGTGCTGGCTCTACGACAAGAAATTCCCGGTCGTCGCAGTCGTCGGCTTCGACGAATCCATCGAGGGCGAGGAGAGCGACAGCACCGAACGCGGTTCCATCGCCCTGCCCGCCTCCCAGCGGTCCATGCTTGACTGGCTCTACAAGGAAGGCTTCCAGGTCGTCCTCGTGGTCATGGCGGGCTCCCCCGTCGACCTCCGCGAGGACGTAAAGAAGGCCGCCGCGATCGTATACGCCTCCTACCCCGGTGAAGCGGGCGGCGCCGCCATCGGCGAAATTCTCTTCGGCAGGACCTGCCCGTCCGGCAGGATCCCGTTCACGTTCCCCGTTGATCCCGCGAAACTCCCCGACTTCCACGACTACAGCATGAAGAACCGCACCTACCGTTACGCGAAGGACAACATCCTCTTCCCGTTCGGGTACGGCCTCAGCTACACCGAGTTCGCGTATTCAAACGCCCGCCTCGCGGATTCCCTCGCGAAGAAGGGGCGCGTGACCGTCTCCGCGAACGTCGCGAACGTCGGCGACTGCGCGGGCGACGAGGTCGTCCAGCTGTACATCAGCCACACAAAGCCCGGCGTGGAGGCCCCGCTCGTCGAACTGAAAGGGTTTAAGCGCATCCACCTCGAACCGGGCGAATCGCAGCACGTCTCCATCGACGTCCCCGCCGAGGCGTTCCAGCTCGTCGACGCCCAGGGACGCTGGTTCATGCCGACCGACGACGTCGAGATCTTCTTCGGCCACGACAGCCGCACTCTCACCTCGAAGGTCCTCACCCTCAAGCTCAAAAAGTAACCCTCCTCTCCCTTATATCAGATCAAAAAGAAACCCGGGCTCCTCGGTTTGAGGGGTCCGGGTATTTTCGGTGTTTTTCCGAAGCGCGGCTTACTGCTGCACCTCCGCCTGAAGCGCGGCGTCGTCCGCGAGGACTTTGTCGGCCTGCGCCTTGCGGAAGTCCTTCAGCTTCGCGGCGAGCGCGGCGTCGGACAGCGCGAGCATCTCGACGGCGAGCAGCGCGGCGTTTTTGCCGCCCGCGGAACCGGCGGTGACGGTCGCGACGGGGATCCCGGGGGGCATCTGCACCATGGCGAGCAGGGAATCCAGCCCGTTGAACGGCGCGGAGGCCATCGGGATGCCGATGACGGGGAGCGTGGTGTGCGCAGCGATCACGCCCGCGAGGTGGGCCGCCATGCCGGCGGCGCAGATGAAGACTTTCGTGCCTTCGGCGGCAGCGTTCTTGGCGAGATCCGCCGCCTCGTCCGGGGTGCGGTGGGCGGAAAGGATCCTGGCGCGGAAGGGCACCCCGAACTGTTTGAGCGTATCGAAAGCGCCCTGCAGGGAAGCGAGATCGCTCTTGCTCCCCATGACGATGGTGACGAGAGACATGATGAAAACTCCGTCGAATCTGAAGCGGCGCGGCTTATTCGCCGGGCGTCTTCTTCATGGGTTCGAGCTCGTCCTGATGGGCTTTCTTCAGGGCTTCGAGTTCGTTCAGGATGTCGTTTTCGCCTTCCTTGGCGAATTCCGCCTCAAGTTTGCCTTCGGCGATCTCGAGAAGGGCGATGTCGAGGAAGTTGTCGTCTTTGCAGCGGACCATGGGGCGGGACTTGCCGGAGGCCAGCATGGCGGCGCGTTTGGAGGCGAGGACGATCAGGACTTTGGCGTCCGGGACGACCTGTCTTGCACGGAGAAGATACTCGTTGTTCATGACAAAACCTTTCGAAAAGTTGATCAGTAGGCGGTAACCTCTTCATGGCGGGCGATGGTGGTGCAGTCGCCGCTCATGATGAGCTCGTAGTTGCGGAGGAAGTCGAACTTCGCGTCGCGGATGTAGCGTTCGGCGATGGCCTCGCGGGCGGGATCCTTCTGCGCGTCGCGGAGGAGGAGCATGCCGGCGAAGATGAACGTCTCGTTCTCGACGAGGGCGCGTGCGCGGAGGTTGCGGTAATCGGGCGCGGTCGCCTTCATGCCCGCCACGAAGTCGATCGCGGCGTGCTGTTTTTCGAGCATCTCGGCGACGATCTTCTTGAGTTCGCCGGAGAGGCCTTCGTCAGACACGAACGCCATCATCTCGGCGATGCGGCCGTCGAGGGTGCGTCCCATGACGCCGCCGATGGCCGCCACGACCTGGAGCTGGGTGGTGCCTTCGTAGATGTTCGTGATGCGGGCGTCGCGGTAGAGGCGCTCGGCGTCGAAGTCGTGCATGTAGCCGGTGCCGCCGTGGATCTGGATGCAGTCGTAGGCGATCTTGTTGGCAGCCTCGGTGGAGAGCGCCTTGGACATCGGGGTGAGCACGTCGCACAGCGCGACGTAGAGCTTCGCCTTCTCGCGGATCGCCGGATCAGGCTTCTCCGCGCCTTCGGCGAGGTGGGTGTACGCCTGGCGGAGGTCGACGCAGCGGGTCGTTTCGTACAGCAGGGCGCGGGAGGCGGCGAGCTGGGTCTTCATTCGTGCGAGCATGTCGTAGATCGCGGGGAACTTGTCGATGCTCTGCTTGAACTGTTCGCGCTCGGAGGCGTACTTGCGGGCCTCGCGGTAGGCGGCTTCGGCGATGCCGACGGCCTGCGCGCTGATAGAGACGCGTGCGCCGTTCATGAGGGACATGACGTACTTGATGAGGCCGCGCTTGCGCATGCCGCAGAGTTCCGCCGGGACGTGGTTGAACTGGAGTTCGCAGGTGGCGACGCCGTGGATGCCCATCTTGTGCTCGATGCGGCGGACGACCAGCTGCGGGCACTTCTCGCAGATGAACATGGAGAGGCCGCGGCCGTCGGTGGTGCCTTCCTCGGAACGGGCGAGCACCAGGTGGATCTGGGAGCAGCCGTTCGTGATGAAGCGCTTCATGCCGTCGAGGTACCACTTGCCGTCGGCGTCCTGCGTGGCTTTCAGGCGCACGGACTGGAGGTCGGAACCGGAATCCGGCTCGGTGAGGTCCATGGAGCCGTCGGCCTCGCCGGTGACGAAGCGCGGGATGTATTTCTGGCGCTGTTCCTCGGAGCCGAACTCGCAGATGGTGTCGGCGATGTCCTGCAGGCCGAAGAGGTTCTGCAAACTGGCGTCGGCGCGGGAGACCATTTCGGTCATCATCGTGTAGACGGAGAGCGGGAAGTTGAGGCCGCCGTACTGGCGGGGCAGGATCACGCCCATGACGCCCGCCGCCTTCAGGTCGTTCAGGTTCTGGACCGTGAGCGGATGGTAGGTCACGACGCCGTTTTCGAACTTCGGGCCTTCCTCGTCGACCTGGCGAGCGCGCGGGGCGATGCGTTCGCCGGCGACGTCGCCGATGACGTCGAGGATGCGATGGAAGCTGTCAAGGGCGTCCTCGAAGCTTTCGGGCGCGGTATCGTATTTCTGCGCTTCGGTGTAATCCTTCTCGATGAGGCGCATCGCCTCCTGGATCTCGAGGTTGTCGAGGGTGAAGAGCAGATCGGCGTTGTCTGTAAAGAAGTTGGACATGATGGTCTCCTCAGGCTTTCGATTTGTACGCTTTGATCATCATCGGGATGACCTGGTTCAGGTCGCCGATGATCCCGTAATGCGCCACGGAGAAAATCGGCGCCGCCGGATCCGTGTTGATCGCGATGATCTTTTTGCTTTCCGCCATGCCGGCGCGGTGTTGCACGGAGCCGCTGATGCCGCAGGCGATGTAGAGTTTCGGACGGACGGTCACGCCCGTCTGGCCGACCTGGTGGTCGTGGTCGATCCAGCCGGCGTCGACGGCCGCGCGGGAAGCGCCGACCTGTCCGCCGAGCGTCTTGGCGAGCTCGTGGATGAGCTTGAAGTTCGCGGCGGAGCCGACGCCGTAGCCGCCGGCGACGATGATCTGCGCGCCCTTCAGGTTCACGGTCTTCTCCTGGCGGACGCGTTCGATGACCTTCACGACCATCTCCTGCGCGGTCAGGGCGGGGGTGACGCGGGTGATCGTGCCGGTGCGGGTCGCATCGGGTTCGCCCATCTTCATCACGCCCTCGCGGACGGTGACCATCTGCGGATCTTCCCAGGTATTCACGATGGTGGCGATGATGTTGCCGCCGAACGCGGGACGGATCTGCATGAGCTTGTCCTTGTAGACGATGTGGTTGCGCTGGTCCTCGAAGTCGTCGATGCGGAGGTCTGTGCAGTCGGCGGTGAGGCCGGAGAGCTTTTCCGAGGCGACGCGCGGCGCGAGTTCGCGGCCCTTCATGGTCGCGCCGAACATGAGGATGTTCGGGCGGTGTTCGCGGATGAGGTCGACGATGACCTTGGCGAACGGCAGGACGGTGAACGGTTCCAGGCGCGGATCTTCCGCGAGGAAGACGTTGTCGCAGCCGTACTGGAAGAGCGTGGCGCAGCAGTGTTCCACGCCGTTTCCGAGGAGGAGCGCCTCGACCTTGACGCCGAGCCGGTCGGCGAGTTCACGGCCTTTGCTGACGAGTTCCAGGCTCACGTCGGCGATCTTGCCGCCTTCCTGTTCGATGAAAACCCAGACGTTTCCGATAGCGGTATTTTCCATTGCGCTCACCCCAGAGTATGATCTTCGATAAGTTCGTGTACGAGATTGCCGACCGCTTCCTGCGTCGGCGCGACTTCCTGGAAGTTCCCGGCGGTCAGGACGACGCTCAGGATGTGCTTCACGTTGGTCGGGGAACCCGCCTTGCCGAGGCGGTTGAATTCATCCTGCGGCACGCAGTACGCGGCGTTCCATTCCTGGATCAGCAGGCCCTTCGCGGACAGCGCCGCGAGTTCCTCTTCCGAGGCGGGCGCGCCCTTGGCGGCGGCGACTTCGGACGGAGTCTTGGCCTTCTTGTACTTGATGATGCGGGAGGCGTTCTGCGGACGGGGCTGGTTGGCGTCGACCACGGTGAGGAGGGCGGGCAGCGGAGCTTCGAGCACTTCGTAGCCGCCTTCGATGGCGCGTTTCGCACGGATCTTGCCGTCGCCGAGCTCCTGCACTTCCTGCACGTAGGAGATCTGCGGGATGCCGAGCTTTTCGGCGATCTGCGGACCGACCTGGGCGGTATCGCCGTCGATCGCCTGGCGTCCGCAGAGAACGAGGTCGAAATTGCCGATCTTCTTCGCCATGCGGCTCAGCGCGAAGCTGGTCGCCAGCGTATCGGAGCCGCCGAGCGCGCGGTCGGTCAGAAGCACGGTCTCGTCGGCGCCGCGGAACAGGGAGTCGCGGAGGATGCCGGCGGCGGCGGGGAGTCCCATCGTCGCGACGATGACTTTCGCGCCGTAGCGGTCCTTCAGCTGGAGCGCCAGCTCAAGGGCGTTGAGGTCTTCGGGGTTAAAAATCGCGGGAAGCGCCTGACGGTTGATGGTTCCGTCGGGCTTCATGGCGTCGCCCGTGACATTCTTCGTGTCCGGGACTTGCTTCACAAAAACGAGGATTGTGCAGCTCATGACTGTTCCTTCCTGGGTTATTTCAACAGGTCGACAAATTTATTGTAAAAGAATAATATAGCATCTTTTTAAAGAATTTCCAGTCCGTTTCCCAAAAAACACCGGGATTTCGTTTAGAGAACGCGGACCGGATCTTTCGCAAAATCTATCCCAAAGGCGATCCGACTCACTGGAACCGTACCAGCACCTGACCGTCAGCGTGTTTGTTCTCCGGGTCGTCGGGAATCGACTTTTTCACGGAAATCGCGGGCGGATAGACGATCGATTCATGGTGTTCGAAGTAACGGTCCGCGGGGAAGAACATCACGACTTTCTTCCCCGGATTCTCGTTCATCAGCCGCTGAACCTGATTATACGGCAGATTGCGCTTCCTGTCCTTTTCCTCCGCCTCCTTGCAGCTCAGACCGTAGGTCAGCTCGCCGGGGAAGATCACATACAGGTCGGTCCGGTGATAGGCAAGGCTGATGGCATGCAGATTCGAACCGTGCGCGATGATGACCGTGTCGGGCGTGATCTCGTCCCGGCATTCCTCAAGGAATTCATCCATGCCACGTGCATCGTAAATGGATTGCGGCACCACAAAAAACGATGCGATGAACGCCGGGATGACGGCCGACAGAAAATAGGAAAGTTTGCGCGAGGGCTTTTTCTCCGTGAACGCGGCAAAAGCAAAGAACAGGATCAGGACCAGCGCATTGAACAGGATGAATATCTTCCACGTCTCGCCCTTGCTGTAGAGCGCAATATCAAAGTATTTCGGCAGGACATAGTGGATCACGATCAGCGCAACGGGTCCCGCGATCACTCCGGCCGCGGCGAACACCATGAGCGGCACGTTGAACAGCCTGCCCTTCCCGTCCGGACGCTCCTCAAAGTACCGGAACAGTCCGGCGGAGATCATGATCGCCAGCGCGGGGAAGCACGGCAGGATGTACGTCGGGAGCTTCCCGCTCGACGCGGACAGGAACAGGAACGGTCCGGCGAACCAGCAGATCAGGAAGCGGAACCAGGAGTTCTTTTCGCCCCGGACGCCGATCTTTCCGAACCCGTACCCGATCGCGGGCGCCAGCAGGAACCATTCCGCCGCGCCCCAGAGTAGCGTCAGCACGAAAAAGAACGGTCCGTGAGGATGTTCCGCCTCGGCGCCGCCGAAGAAACGGGCGAAGTGTTCCTCTATCACGAAATAACGCCAGTAGTCCGGCTGCGCCCGGTGGATCAGGATCGCCCACGGCGCGATCACGATCAGCGACGCGACGAACGGCAGCCACGGCAGCGTGAAGATCGTCTTCAGGCACTTTTTGAGCTCGGCGGCTATGCCTTTTTTGCATTCCGCCGCATCGCTTTGACCGGAAGAAGAGGCCGTGCGGCGCTGTTCGAGGACCGCATCAATAAAATTCCACATGAACCACGGCAGGACCGCCATGACCGGCAGTGCGAACGCCAGAAACCCTTTCGTAAGGAACGCGCATCCGGCGGCCGCTCCGGTCGCCAGCAGCCACAGCACACAGTTCAGGAGTTTTTTCTCCAGATACCCATCCACGGCGAAGTAGAACGACGCCACTGTCGCCGTCACGAACAGAGAAAAGATCGCGTCAAGCGTACACGTCGTGCCGACGATGAACACCAGAGGCATCAGCAGGAAAACACCCGCCGCATACAGTCCGATCTCGCACTTCCCGGTCATCTTTGCGGCCAGAAGCAGCACGATCAGCGCCGCAAGCCCGGTCGACATCGCGGGCATGAAACGCCCGGCAAACGCGTTTTCCCCGAACACCCGGACCGCTCCGGCGATCAGCCAGTAGCCCATGACCGGCTTCTCGAAATACCGTGCACCGTTCAGGCGCGGCGTCACGAAATCATGGTCGGCGAGCATTTCACGCGGGATCTCGACGTAGCGGGCTTCGTCCGGCGAGAAGAGCGGACGCACGCCGATCAGGAGCACGTAAAGGACGACAAAGATCAGAAGGGCAGCCGGAATATTGAATTTCAACTTCATCTTGGGCAGACTCCGTAGGGTTCGCGATCAGTCGGATACGCGTGGACGAATGAAGCATAGATCGCGCATGCGGCAAAAAAAGATTAAGAAATTAATATACATCCGTTCCGCCGCTTTGTCAAATTATTATGAAAAATCTTTCCGCTTCATCATCTTTTCTTTCCTTATGAGGTTGAAAAATGGCTTCCCGCGTGGTATAGTATTAGACTGCACTTGTTTAACCCGAACCGGCGGCTCCCGTCACATTCACAGCAGGGGCCGTCCCAACAACTGGAGAAACACAATGAAGTTTACGCACGAAGTGGACCAGATGGTGTGCGTCGCCAAGGGTCCGAAACACGGTCCCGCGCCGATCCCCCAGGAAGGTAAGTGGACGAAAGCCAAAGAGATCAAGGACATCTGCGGTCTGACGCACGGCGTCGGCTGGTGCGCACCCCAGCAGGGCGCCTGCAAGCTCACGCTGAACGTCAAGAACGGCATCATCCAGGAAGCCCTCGTGGAAACGATCGGCTGCTCCGGCATGACCCACTCCGCCGCCATGGCCGCCGAGATCCTCCCCGGCAAGACGCTCCTCGAAGCCCTTAACACCGACCTCGTCTGCGACGCCATCAACACCGCCATGCGCGAACTCTTCCTCCAGATCGTCTACGGCCGCACCCAGACCGCGTTCTCCGAAGACGGCCTCCCGATCGGCGCCGGCCTCGAAGACCTCAAGCAGCTCCGCTCCATCACCGGCACGATGTACAGCACCGCCGAAAAGGGCGTCCGCTACCTCGAAATGGCCGAAGGTTATGTGACCGGCCTCGCCCTCGACGAGGAAAACAAGGTCATCGGCTACCAGTTCGTCAACCTCGGCAAGATGATGGAATTCGTCAACAAGTCCACCACGAAGGACCTCGAAAAGATGTCCGTCAAGGATTTCGTCGCCAAGTTCCAGAAAACCTACGGCCGCTTTGGCGACGCCGTCAAAGTCATCAACCCCCGCAAGGCATAAGGAGCGTTCATCATGGCACTTTTTGAAAGCTACGAGCGCAGAATTGCGCAGATCAATAAATTCCTGAAAGAAAACGGAATCTCCTCCATCGAGGAAGCCGAAAAGATCACGAAGTCCAAAGGCCTCGACATCATCCAGCGCGTCCGCGATATCCAGCCCATCTGCTTCGAAAACGCCTGCTGGGCCTACCTCGTCGGCGCCGCCGTCGCCATCAAGCGCGGCCAGACCGTCGCCAGCGAGATCGCCAAGACCCTCGGCGAAGGCCTCCAGAGCTTCTGCATCCCCGGCTCCGTCGCCGACGACCGCAAGGTCGGCCTCGGACACGGCAACCTCGCCAGCATGCTCCTCCAGGAGGAGACCCAGTGCTTCGCGTTCTGCGCCGGCCACGAATCCTTCGCCGCCGCCGAAGGCGCGATCGGCCTCGCCAAGTCCGCGAACAAGGTCCGCAAGAACCCGCTCCGCGTGATCCTGAACGGCCTCGGCAAGGACGCCGCCCAGATCATCTCCCGCATCAACGGCTTCACCAGCGTCGAGACGAAGTTCGACTACTACACCGGCAAGCTCAAAATCGTCTCCGAGACCCCGTACTCCAAGGGCGAACGCGCTGCCGTCCGCTGCTACGGCGCCGATGACGTCCGCGAAGGCGTCGCCATCATGTGGAAGGAAGGCGTGGACATCGCCATCACCGGCAACTCCACCAACCCGACCCGCTTCCAGCACCCCGTCATGGGCACCTACAAGAAAGAGCGCATCGCCGCCGGCAAACCGTTCTTCTCCGTCGCGTCCGGCGGCGGCACCGGCCGCACCCTGCACCCGGACAACATGGCCGCCGGTCCCGCCAGCTACGGCATGACCGACACCATGGGCCGCATGCACTCCGATGCTCAGTTCGCCGGCTCCTCCTCCGTCCCGGCGCACGTCGAGATGATGGGCCTCATCGGCATGGGCAACAACCCGATGGTCGGCGCTTCCGTCGACGTCGCGGTCGCCGTCGCCCAGGCTATGTCCGACAAGGCTGCCAAGAAGGCCGTCCCGGCGAAGAAGGCCGCTCCGGCGAAGGCTGCCGCCAAGAAGGCCGCTCCGGCGAAGAAGGCCGCCAAGAAGAAATAACAGGCCGTCCGTGCGGCGCCCTGCCCTCTCCGAGCTGAACAGGGCCCGCACATACAAACCGCGGCATCGTGCGCGAACGTCCGGCGGCGGAATCCGCCCCGGGATCAGAATCCACACGATGCCGCGAACCATTTTCCCTCCGCTCTGCACTCAGTTTCCGCACGTTGAAAGGATATCCCCATGAAAGGCAAACGAATCCCGAAATCCAGACCGCGCAGACAGCCCCGCCGCGACGACGCCGAACCCGTGTCCGCGTCCTTCATCGACTCCTGCGCGCACATGGAGCTGCCCTCCCTCGCCATCGTGGGACGCCCCAATGTCGGCAAATCCTCCCTCTTCAACGCCATCCTCGGACGCCGTCAGGCGATCGTGCATTTCGACTGCGGCGTGACCCGCGACCGCGTGAGCGCGTCCGGTGTCTGGCAGGGCCGCCGTTTCAACCTCATCGACACCGGCGGACTCGGCATGTTCGAGAACGAGACGAACTCCGTCGGCAAGTGGGACAAGCTCATCGCCGAACAGGTCGCCGCCGCCATCGAGGACGCCGCCGCCATCCTGTTCGTCGTGGACGTCCAGGCGGGCCTGCTCCCGCTCGACCACGGCATCGCCGACCGGCTCCGCGCCTGCGGCAAGCCCGTCTACCTCATCGCGAACAAAGCGGACAACCGCGAGGACGCCCTCCTCGCCGACGATTTCCACACGCTCGGATTCGAGCACATCCACCCCGTTTCCTGCCTGCACAAGCGCGGCATCGAAGACGTCCTGGAGGACGCCCTCTCCGGCATCGAACCGTCCGACGCCGAGCTCGCCGCGCACGTCCTGAAGATCGCCGTCCTCGGCCGCCCGAACGTCGGCAAGTCCTCCCTCGTGAACCGCCTCATCGGCAAGGACCGCGTGATCGTCAGCGACGTCGCCGGCACCACGCGCGACTCCATCGACGTCGAATTCGAGCTGAAATGCTCCGACAGCGAGACCGTCCGCGCCGTGCTTGTCGACACCGCCGGGCTCCGCAAGAAATCCAAGGTCGACGGCGCCGTCGAGCAGTACAGCATGATGCGCGCCCAGCATTCGCTCGACACCTGCGACATCGTGCTCTTCGTGGTCGAGGCGGACAAGGGCGAGGCCACCTCGCAGGACAAGACCATCGCGCGCATGATCGAGGAGTCCGGCAAGGGCTGCATCCTCGTCGTCAACAAGTGGGACATCCGCCCCGAAAAGATGCCTCGCGAAGAACTCATCCGCGAATTCCGCGCCTCCCTCCCGAAAATGAGCTACGCGCCGCTCGTCTTCGTCTCCGCCCTCACCGGCGAAAACCTCGGCACCCTCTTCGACCTCATCGCGCAGGTCCGCGCACAGCTCTCCGCGCGCATTTCCACAGCCATGCTGAACCGCGTGATCCAGGACGCCACGACGCGCACCGCGCCCCCGGTCGTCGGCCTCAAGCCGCTCAAGATCTACTACGGCACCATGACCGAGACCGCGCCGCCCCACTTCATCCTCTTCATCAACAAGCGCGACTACTGCGCCGACAGCTACAAGGCGTACCTCTCCAACTACTTCCGCAACGCCTTCAACCTCGTCGGCGTCCCCATCCGCATCGTCCTGCAGGAACGTGACCGCCGCGACCTTTCCGAGGTCGTCAACCACGCCGGCAGCTCCAGCAACGCGAAGAAGAAGTTCGCCAATGCGAAGCAGGCGAAGACCGCGAAGAAGAAGTCCAGCTTCAAGAAGGAAGTCGCCGCGCAGAACAAACGCCGCGCCGGTCAGGACTGATTTCGGGCTCCCCCTGCCCTCTTCCTTTTTTATGGGCGGCACGGAGAAACTGTCTTTAAAATCCTGTCCCCCCGTTTGTTTTCGCATCATGCGCCGGGCACGTTCTCAGCTCACGGCATGTTCGCGAAACATCATTCATCCCCCCCGGGAAAAAAACTCCGGCGGACCGTTATGATCGCGCCGGAGCGGAATTGCGTCTGATGATTCAGGCCGGGAACGGATTATTCGTCCTCGCCCCACTTCTTCTGGTTCCAGGTCCAGAATCCGCTGGGTTCACGGGCGCTGACCTTGGACACCTTCGTGTTGACGGTCTGTTCCGGACGGAGGTTCGAGGCATGGCCGTCGATGAAGGAGTAGTTCCAGGAGAGGCTCACGTGCCAGGGCTCCGCCCAGTAGGTCTTGTCGTTGTTGGAGACCTCGGACCTCTTGACGAATTCGCCGCCGAGACCGTTCTGGTCCCAGTGGTGGCACAGGCTGCCGACCGTGATCGAGGAATAGCTGAAATGCTTGTCTTCATTATAGATGTAGCCGGGGGCGTTGGAGTGGGTGGCGCCCTTGTTCCAGGAAGCGTCGCAGACGTAGATCATCTGGGACGGGATTTTGAACTTGGTGGTCTTCAGGGACGGGCCGTTCGGAATGGACGTGGCATTGCTGGTGCCCTTCACGGAGTAGACGGCGGAACGGTTGATGCCGTAGGAGAGCTTGGGCATGTCAAGATCGCCGACCGCTTTCGCGCCTTCATCGGCGGGGCACTCGAAGAGATGCGTGAGCTTCACGCTCTTCGCCCATTTGTCCTTGCTGCTTTTGTAGTTGCTGTAGGGCATCTCGGCCGCGCCACCGATCTGGTTCCAGAGGATGGCAGGCCAGATGTTGACTCTGTCGCCCCACGCGATCGGGGTCACGAACGCGTTGAACGTCGTGGCGTACAGGTGGTTCGACTGCGCGAACTGTTTGCAGTTCGAGGTGCACTGCGCCATCTTCGCGGTTCTTCTGGCGGCCTGCAACGCGGGCAGAAGCATTGCGGCCAGGATCGCGATGATCGCGATCACGATCAGCAGCTCGATCAGGGTGAACTGTTTGGAGTAACGGGATTTCATGATGCCGTCCTTTCAAGTTGGTATTGAATAAAAAATTGGAATGCGCGGAGAACACTGCGTAACGAAAAAAAAAACCGCCTTTCGGCAGAAAAATGATACGGAGCGCAAATATGTTTGCTGTAATATAATATTCGCGTCCGCATATTTCAAGCGGGTTTTAGAGCTTTTTAACGTAAAATCGAATTATTTCTAAAATACTTTCCAGAGACAAGCACAAAGAACAGGACCGATTTGAAGGAAAAAACATTGTCCGCGCCTTGACTTTCCCCTCGCCCCGTGCTACAGTAAAGAAAACGCATCCGCATCTTCACCCCGTTTGAGTGCACCGCAAATGGCATATACTCAAAAACAAGGAGCCATTCATTATGTTGTTCCGTTCCTTCCGTAAAATCGCCGCCGCGGCGGCCGTCTGCTGCGCCGCCATCCCCATTCAGAATTCCGCCGCGGGCGTCACCTCCGATGGCAGCATACTGCTGCGGGGCACATACGTTCCGATCGTCACGCTCGCGGACAACCGGAACGCCTCGACGCTTCAGATCATCGTGGACGACGCCGACTATGCCTGCGTGAAGAAAGCCGCCGAAATGTTCTGTTCCGACCTGAAGGCAGTCACCGGACGCGAGGACGCCGCCGTACTCGGAAGCAAGATCGAACCGGGCAAAATGAAGGAGGACATCGTCATCGCGGGCACACTCGGACACAGCCCGCTGATCGACAAACTCGTCGCGGAATACGGGATCGATGTTTCCGGCATCAAAGGCAAGTGGGAACACACGCTCTACACGGCAAAAGGCCAAAAGAACGACAGCCTGACCAGGTCGATCGATACGAACTACGCGCTCATCATCATCGGCAGCGACCGCCGCGCCACTGCCTTCGGGCTCATGAAGCTTTCCGAAGACTGCGGCATGTCCCCGTGGAACTGGTGGGCGGACGTCCCCCCGCGCCATGCCGACACGCTCTGGTTCGTCGGTCCGTACAAAAATGGAACCGATTTCGGACAGTTCATCGACGCCCCGAAGGTGAAATACCGCGGCATCTTCATCAACGACGAGGACTGGGCGCTTCACGAGTGGGCGAAGAACAACTTCGAGAAGGACGGCTTCGGGCGCATCGGCCCGAAGACCAATGAAAAAATCTTCGAGCTCATGCTCCGTCTCCGCATGAACTATTTCTGGCCCGCCATGCACGACGTGAGCGTCGAGTTCGGCGCGGTCCCGGAGAACCCGATCCTCGCCGACCAGTACGGCATCGTGATGGGCGCGAGCCACTGCGAGCCCATGCTCCGCAACAACTGCCACTGGAAGAAGGAAGACGGCGAGTGGAACTACATCTCCAACCAGGCGAAGATCGACTCCTACTGGAAGGAAAGCGTGGACCAGCGCGGCGACAAGGAAGCCGTCTGGACGCTCGGCATCCGCGGCATCCACGACTCCGCCATGGCGGGTGCGAACACGATGGACGAGAAGAAGGCGCTCGTATCCAAGGCGATCGCAAACCAGCGCGCCATGCTTGAGGCGGGCGTGAGCAAGGAATGGGGCCCGATCGCCCAGTGTTTCGTGCCGTACAAGGAAGTCCTCGCCATCTACGACGCCGGACTTGAAGTCCCCGAGGACGTCACGCTCGTCTGGGTCGACGACAATTACGGCTACATCCGCCGCCTCAGCAATCCGGAAGAACAGAAGCGGTCCGGCGGCTCCGGCGTGTACTACCATATCTCCTACTACGGCGGCCCGCACTCCTACTGCGAACTGAACACCACCCCGCCCGCGCTCATGCAGCTGGAACTCCGCAAGGCGTGGGACAACAACGCCCGCGACCTGTGGGTGCTGAACGTGGGCGACCTGAAACTTATGGAGGTCGGCGTCGACTATTTCGCGCGCCTCGCGTGGGATCCGACTAGGACAAGCAAGGCACTCTCACTCCGGGACGGAAAAATCCCGGAGGCGCCCCTGGACAAGAAGTCGGGCAAATATTACGTTGAAATCGACCAACTGGACCAGGGCGCTTTCCTGGCGGATTTCGTGAAAAGGAACTTCGCGAAGGACACGTCGGATTCGTACCGGACGGAAAAAGCCGACGCGGTCTGGACGCTCATGGATTATTTCCAGCTCGGAGCTTTCCGCAAGCCCGAGGAAATGTCCCAGGCATGGGTGCTCGACCTCCGCGACGACCAGATCCCGCCGCTGAAGAAACAATATGAGACCCTGATCTCCGAGGCGAAAAACGCCGAACGGCAGATGGAAACGCCGGAACTGGCGGACGCATGGTTCGAAATCGCCGGATATCAGGCGCAGTACCTCGGCAACGCCGGACTCATCTTCCTCGCCTGCCGCGAAGCCGCAAAGCAGAACAAGGACCTCCGGGCAGCCGCCGAACCGTACATCAAGGCGATCGACGAAAACCGTGAACGCTTCGGCAAGCTCCACGGCGGCAAGTGGGCGGGATTCCTCCCCGACACCGTCCGCAACCGCACCACGAACAACGAATGGTGGACCCACATGCAGTGGCCGTGGAACGACCGTCGCGGACCGCATTGGGGCAACACCGACCACAAGAAAGGCTGGTCCGACGACCTCGGCATGCAGTTCACGGTCAAAGACAGCCACAACGACGGGTCTTTCGCAAACCCGAAGCCGCACTGGGCGAAATTCCGCGGCATGGCGCCGGCCGGAATCGACTGGAAGGTCGGCGGCAACGAAACGGCATTGCCTCCCATCCCAAGCTGGACGCTCGCCCCCGCATCCCCGGACGTCTCCTTCGACGAAAAGGACGAAAATGCCCCCGGCCTCGAATTCGCGTTCAGCACGGACAAGGCGGAAGCAAACGCACTCATCGACTTCCTGCCGTCCTACGCGCTCTATCCCGGCAGGCAGACCCGCGTGTCCGTCTGGCTGAACGGCGAGTACCTCCGGACCGTCGCCGTCCCAAACTCCGACAGTCTGAAGGAAGAAAACGGCCCGCGCAGCACGCTCATTCTCGACAACTTCGCCCGCGTGGTCGTCCCGCTGAAGGGCCTCAAGAAAGGCGAAAACACGTTCACGATCCGCGCGGTCGATCCCGGCGTCTCCATCCGCGCGGTCTACCTGCCGAAGAAGTAAATCCGCCTCGAAGGAAAAAAAAATTCATTCTGCAGATGTCCATGATTCACTGGCATCGGCATTTTTCTGTTTTTTGCGGTTCTTCACTTGAAATAATCCAACGTCAGGTTTATATTATTTCCGATAACACAAAGGATTTCCTTCATGCCGTTCATTTTCCGTTACAAAGGCTTCGTCATCCGCTTCTGGTACTGTTTCGAGGAACGTCGTCGGCACGTTCATGCCATCAGCGACGAGGCGAACGTCAAGATATGGCTTGAACCGGAAATCTCCATCGCGTCCGTCAAAGGGCGCATCAACGAATCCATGCTCAACGAACTTCTTCAGGAGGTCAAACGAAATGAACAGCTTTGCCGAGATGCTTGGGATCAGTACATCGGAGAATAAGACTTGCTTCCTCGGGACGACCGACGAGGGCATGGCGATCCTGGTCAACGGAAAGGATTATTTCCTGCGCTATGCGGACTTCCCGTGGTTCGAATACTGCTGCGCGACGGAATTGCGCGAGGTCACGGCGGACCGCTGGGGCGTGTACTGGAATACAATCGGAATCGACCTGCCGATCGAGGCTCTGGAACACCCGGAACAGTTCCCCGAAAAGATTTCCGTGGAATCCTGGCTCAAGGCCAGAAGCCGCAGTGCCGCCCGAATCCTCGGTCAGGTCAAATCAGCTCGGAAAGCCGCCGCAAGCCGCCGTAACGGATTGAAGGGCGGACGTCCGCACAAGAAAGAAACGGCGCCCCATCGGTCGACCGCCGCAAAACGTATTGCCAAGCACGAATCCGCCTGAAAAATAAGAATTGAGTTCCCCCTCTAAAAAAAACCGGCGTCCGCAAGCAACGGGCGCCGGCTTTTTTGGCTTTCTTTCGGAAAAAGGATCAGAGCGGTTTCACCGTGAAGACTTCGGCCTTCAGCGCGGTCGTGACGACCGGTGCGCCCTTTTCCAGCGCGACCTCGGAAAACGCCGCGATCTCGCGCGTGGAGTCGCCGAGGTCGAGGATGACCTTGCCGCGTCCGCCCGCCGGGATGGCGAGGTACACGGTGCCCTTCTGCCCGACGAGCGACGCGTTCGCGCGCGTGCCGCTCTGCTGGAGCTTCAGGATGGACATGATGAGGTAGGCGGTGATGACCATGGTCACGAGGCCGCATGCGATGGCGACGCCGAAACCTTTCCAGCCGTATTCGCCGAACACCACGCCGCCCCAGCCGAACATGGCGATGAAGGCCAGGATGGACCGGAAGGAGATCAGTTTGAAGTCGAAGATGCCGGAATCGGGGTGGACGATGTCGATCTCGCCGTCCATATCCACGTCGACGTCGCCGGATTCGGCCCCGCCCATCCCGAAGAGGGCCGCGATGGCCGTGATGGCGAAGATCGCGGATCCGCCGATGGCGAATCCCCAGTAGACGGACATCATGCCGCCGCCGTTCATAAACTCGCTGATGGTACCGAGAACGATCATATTTGCCTCCTTGTCTTCCCCGGAAGGGGATGGTTTGTTTTTCGGAAAACGGAAACCTTTATTTCTTGCGGCCGAGCTCGGCGGAACGTTCCGCCGCCGCGATCACGCAGTTCTCCACGATGCCGCGGAATCCGGCGACGTCGAGCACGTGGATCCCGCGCGCCGTGGTGCCGTTCGGCGTGATGACCGCGTTGCGCAGCGCGGAGATCGCCTGCGGGTCGCGTTTGCACATTTCGGCGGTGCCGAGCACGGTCTGGATGGCGGATTCGACGGCGAGGTCGCGCGGCAGGCCGCAGTAGACGCCGCCCTCGGCGAGACCGAGGATGAACTCCATCACGAACGCGGGGCCGCTTCCGCTCAGGCCGGTCACGGCGTCGAGCAGAGACTCCGGCACCTCGCGGACGAGTCCGAAGCTGGACAGGATCTCCTGCGCGCAGTCGCGGTCAGCGGCAGTGGCCTTAGGCGACATGGCGAAACACGTCATACCCTGCTGAACGAGCGCGGGCGTGTTCGGCATCACGCGGACGATGCGGTTCGTGGACGCGAGCGCCGCCAGGGATTCGAGCTTGAGCCCGGCGACGATCGAGATCAGGAGCTTCCCGCGAAGCGCGGCTCCGGCTTCCTTCAGCGCGGACGGGGCGACCTGCGGCTTCACGGCCAGCAGGACGGTCGAGGCGTCCTTCAGGGTGTCGGCGAGCGTCGCGGCGGTCTTGCAGCCCGTGGCGTCGGTGAACTTCTTCGCGGCGGCGGCGCTGACGTCGTACGCGAGGATGGACGAGGCGGGGACGCCTTTGGAAACGAGGGAAACGGTGATCGCGGTCGCCATTTTTCCGGCGCCGATGACCGCGATGCGGGATGTCTTTTTGCTGACTGTCTTTTTCATGCTGTGAACCTCAAAAGATTAAAGGACGAGGATGTCCGAAACGACGTTCCGGGTGAAGATGATACGCTTGCCGACCAGGTATTCCGTCCAGAAGCACCAGGTATCCAGCGAGGGCGACGGCGTGCGGAACGCGCACGGCGGACCGAACGCGAGTTCGACTTCCTGCCGGGTCATGCCCTTCTCGACGATGCCCGCCTTCAGTTTTTCGATCGTGAGCGCGCGGATGCCGACCGTGAGGTCGGATTCGTTCTTCGTGGAGAAGAGCTCGCGCACATAGTCCTCGGCGGACATCAAGCGGTAGTCGTCGGTGTATTTGATGCGGAAATCGCGCTTGTCCTTCACCGTGGTGAAGCAGATCTCGCGGTCGGACGCGGACGTGATGACGACCTCCGTGCCGAACGGCAGGATCTCGCCCTGAAGCATGTTCAGCGTGTCCATCCGCATCGGGTCGGTGTACCACAGGTTGTAGCGGGTGTAGATCGGGGCCTGCTCCGGGATCTGCAGCACCTCGGAAACGATCATCTGGTGCGCGCAGCCGCAGAGGGCGAACACGGCGGCGAACAGGAAAAGGGAAAGGCAGTGGCGAAGTCTCATGATGTTATTTCCTTGTTGTGGAATTGGTTTCGGAAGCGGGGCCGGATTCCTTCACGGACTCCAGGACCGAGGCGCTGCGGAGGATCTCGACGGCGCGTTCCAGCTGGACGTCGCGGACGCCGTCCGCCAGGCCGGGGTCGATCACGCCGGGATAGTCGTTCAGCTGCGCATAAAACGCCTGCTGTTTCTGGGGCGGTATCTCGACCGTGATGTCGGGCTGGAGGCCGACGCCGTGGATGGGCGTGTGCGACGGGGTGAAGTAGTGCGCCACGGTGATGCGGAGCGCGCCGAGGTCGCCGATGGGCATGATGTTCTGCGCGGAGCCCTTGCCGAACGTCTTTTCGCCGAGCACGACCACGCGCTTCATGTCGCGCAGCGCGGACGCGGACAGCTCGGAGGCACTGGCGGAATTGCCGTTCACGAGCAGGATTACCGGCAGGTTGTAGTATTTCGTGCAGTTCACCGTCTTGTAAGTCTGGTTCTTGGACGGGTCGCGCCATTCGAGCGTGACGAGCGTCTGGTCCTCCTTCACGAACCGGCTGCACACCTCGACCGCGCTGTCCACGATGCCGCCGGGGTTGTTCCGCAGGTCGATGACCAGCGAGGTCATGCCCTCGGCGGAGAGCCTGGCAAGCGCGGCGTCCAGACGGCCCGGCGTGTCGCGGGAGAACTGGAGGATACGGAGATAGCCGATGCCGCCGCTGTCCGGCAGGATGTGCGCGCCGACCACGCTCGGCACTTCGACCGTGCCGCGCACCACGTGCATGGAGAGTTCGTCCTTCACGCCCGCGCGCCGCACGCCGAGCTCGACCGTGGTGCCGACCTCGCCGCGGAGCATGCCGATGCAGTCGGAGAGTTTGAGCTTGTTCAGGTCCTTCCCGTCGATCTTCACGATCACGTCGCCCGCCTTGATCCCGGCCTTTTCGGCGGGACCGTCCTCCGTGACGTTCACGATCTCCAGCACGCCGTTCTTCGTGGACAGCGTGACGCCGACCCCGCCGAACTGCGCAGAGAAATCCTTCTGCGTCTCCTCGAACGACTGCGGCGTCTCGAAGTTGCTGAACCGGTCGAGGTCCTGCATCACGCCGCGCAGCGCCGAACGGAACATGTCGCGGTAGCTCGTCTTGCTGCCGTCCACGTAGTGCGTCCGGAGCAGCGAAAGCCCGTACAGGAACGTGATCATTTCCTTGCACGCGTCGTCGTCCAGCCGGATCTCGGGAAGCGGCTGCTGCGGATTCTGCGCGGGCATGGGGACCGTGTCGTCCGCCGCCCGCGTAAAAATGCCGGCCGTCAGGGCCAGCAGGATCAATATCGTCTGGAATCGTTTCATGAGGAAGCCTCGCATCGTGAACAAAATCTTTATCACAATAATCTAATGCCTTTTGCCCCCACTTTCAAATCGTTTTTGCAAAAAAACAGGGTCTTTTTGCCCCGGCGGGACAGAGGGACGCCGGAGGAAACATTTTTTGAGGCGGAAACCGGACGGGAAACAGACGGGAAACAGACGAAAAATGGACGGAAAACGGGCGAAAAACGCCGCGCTCAGTCGAACATCCGGCGGTTCCGTCCGAACGACTCCGATTCGCCGTCGGCGGGGAACCGTCTCGTGAGGCGCCGCGCCAGAATGATCGCGATGGTGCCCGCGAACACGTCCGCAGCCATCTGCGACACGAGCAGCAGCGTCAGTGCCGTGTCCTCGTTGCCCGTCAGGCGGAAATACAGCAGGACCAGCAGCGAGAGCGGCACCAGAAACCCGAGGATACGCATCGCGTTCAGCATCGCCGCCGCCATCGGGCGTCCGCATCCGGTGAAGAAGAACCCGGAGTAGCGGTGCGCCTCCAGGAACGCGAAGCCCCACGGCAGGATCCGCAGCGCGAACGCCATCACGGTGCGCATCTCGACCTTGTCGTCGGCGAGGAATTTCCCGGCGATCTCCGGCGCAAAGATGAAGAACAGGACGGACATCGTCATCAGGTACAGGAAGGCAAAGCGCATGGCGAAACGGCGGCAGCCGTTGATGCGGCTGTACAGGCGCGCGCCGTAGTTCTGCCCGATCATCGGCAGCAGGGACACGCCCAGCGACATCGGGAAGAAGAACGCGATCGCCTGGACGCGCTGCGCCGCCGTGACCGCGCCTATCACCACGTCGCCGAAATGCGACGTGATCCACGTCATGATGGACATCCCGATCGGCAGCATCAGCGAGCCGAGCGAGGCGGGGATGGCGAACGAGATGATACGTTTCCACAGGCTCGCCAGCTTCGCGAACCGGATCGCGCGGAACCGGATCAGATGGTGTTTCAGCCACAGGATCAGCAGGACCGCGCTCGTGCCGATCACCTGCGCCATCACGGTCGCCCACGCCGCGCCGACCACACCCAAGCCGAACCCGAGCGGGACGCCGCAGATTTCCTTCCGGAACATGAACAGCGGGTCGAGGAAGGCGTTCGAGGCAAGCCCCAGCACCATCGTCGCGCTCGCCATCTTGGAATCGTTGGCGGTCACGAGCAGGTTGTTCCCGCTCATGCCGAGCGCGGACGACACGCACGCCCAGAACCAGATGTCCATATACGCCGTGGCAAGCCGGATCGCTTCCGGCGAGGCGTGTTTCACGAACTTGAAAATGCCGCGCGTCGCGAGCGGCCCGAGGACCGCCAGCGTAAACGAGAAAAGCGTGATCAGGAGCAATCCCGTGCTCACGAGCTGTTCCGCGCGCCAGCGGCGCTTCCCGCCGAACGCCTGCGCGGTCGTCGTCATCACGCCCGCGGACAGCCCGTGGAACAGGCAGCCGCAGATCATCACGAGCGGCGCGGTCAGCCCGATCGCCGCCATCGGCGCGTCGCCGTCCAGACGCCCCACGAAGTACGCGTCGACCAGATTGTAGCCGCTGATCGCGAGCGTACCGGGCAGCATCACGAGCGCCGTGCGCAGCATCGTGCCGGCGATCGGCCCCTTTGTGTAGGTCTTGTTGTCGCCCTCCCGTCCGCGGATCAGGGCGACGAGCCGTTTCAGGAAACCGACCGGGCCGTTCTTTTTCGGGGTAACGCCGGAAGCATGTTGAAGTGATGACATTTTAGCGAGAAAAGGGGAAAGTGTCTGAAAAAGTTTGAACATATAATATACATCATATTCTTTTATTTTCAAATGTTTTCAGCAATATTTTCACGATTGTCCCGAAAAAACATCCGGCGTTTTCCGTGGTTATCGGGAAGGCGGTCGATACCGCCGCGGTATCTTTCCCGGTAACGTTTCAAAAACAGGGCTTTTCCTGCTGATCCCGCCGCCTTCCCTGCGTTATTCTTACGTTAAAAACGTTTTTTTTCATAAGTCAGCTTGATTTTTCGCGGAAAAAAGATTATAGTTTTGCGTTTGCGCACTGCCGCGCACCATTTCCTTTGCATTTAAACCAAAACATATAACACAGAAAAACAGGAGTCGCTCCACCCCATGAAAAAGAACAACATCGCGGTCATTCTGATCCTCGCCGTCTCGGCCGTGCTGTTTACTTCCGGCGTCATCCGGAAGATCCAGCACATGACCTCCGGCGCAAACAAGTCCGGCAACATCATCGCCGTCATCCCGAAGGGCACCGCCTCCATGTGGTGGGAAGTCGTCCGCAGCGGCGCGGAACAGGCCGGCAAGGAAGAAGGCTACACCATCAGCTGGAACGGCCCCGAACAGGAAAACGACCGCGAGAAGCAGATCCAGTCGGTCGAAGACGCCCTCACGCACGGCATCAAGGCGCTCGTGCTCGGCCCGAACGACTCCAAGGCGCTCGTCCGCCCGGTCGAAAAAGCCAAGGGAACCGGCATCCCCGTCGTGATCATCGACTCCAGCATCGAGACCGACAAGTACGACTCCTTCGCCGCCACGGACAACGTCTTGGGCGGAGCCGAAGCTGCGCGCCGTCTCGGCGCGGCACTGAACGGCCACGGCAAGGTCATCCTTACCTGCTTCATCCAGAACTCCGCCTCCACCGACGACCGGGCCAAAGGCTTCAAGGAAACGCTCGCGAAGGAATTCCCCGGAATCGAGCTGATCGCCGAACAGTACACGCTCGGCACGGTCGAGGACGCCCGCCAGAAGACCGTCGACATGCTCACCAAGCACAGCGACACCGACGGCGTCTTCGCGGTCAACCAGCCCGTCTCCGTCGGCGCGTACAAGGCGCTCCAGACGCAAGGTCTGACCGGCAAAGTGAAATTCGTCGGCTTCGACTCCGACCCCGTCCTCCTCGAAGGCATCGAAAAGGGCGAGGTCGACTCCCTCATCGTCCAGAACCCCTTCGAGATCGGCTACTCCGGCGTGAAAACCGCCGTCGCGATCCTCCAGGGCAAGTCCGTTGAAAAGCTCAAACCGATCCCCAGCATGATCGTCGACAAGTCCAACCTTGATGAAATGAAAGCGAAATTCCCCGCCGCTCTTGGCCTCACCTCCGGCAAGCCCAAAGAGAGTAAGGCGCAGACCGGCAAGACCATCGCCGTCATCCCGAAGGGCACCGCCTCCATGTGGTGGGAAGTCGTCCGCAAGGGCGCGGAAAAGGCCGGCGAAGAGGAAGGCTACAAAATCAGCTGGAACGGCCCCGAACAGGAAAACGACCGTGAAAAGCAGATCCAGTCTGTCGAGGATTCCCTCACCCGCGGCGCGGTCGCGCTCGTGCTCGGCCCGAACGACGCGAAGGCGCTCGTCCGCCCGGTCGAAAAGGTGAAAGCCTCCGGCATCCCGGTCGTGATCATCGACTCCAGCCTCGAAACCGACAAATACGACTCCTTCGCCGCCACGGACAACGTCGAGGGCGGAGCGGACGCCGCACGCCGTCTGGGCGCGGCCCTGAACGGACATGGCAAGGTCATCCTCACATGCTTCATCCAGAATTCCGCCTCCACCGAAGACCGTGCAAAAGGCTTCAAGGAAACGCTCTCGAAGGAATTCCCCGGCATCGAACTCGTCGCGGAACAGTACACGCTCGGCACGGTCGAGGACGCCCGCCAGAAGACCGTCGACATGCTCACCAAGCATAACGACATCGACGGTCTCTTCGCCGTGAACCAGCCCACGTCCGTCGGCGCGTACAAAGCGCTTCAGAGCCAGAAGCTCACCGGCAAAGTCAAGTTCGTCGGGTTCGACTCCGACCCCGTCCTCCTCGAAGGCATCGAAAAAGGCGAAGTCGACTCCCTCATCGTGCAGGATCCCTACAAGATCGGTTACACCGGCGTCAAGACTGCGGTCGACATCCTCGACGGGAAAAAGGTCGACAAGCTCAAACCGATCCCCAGCATGATCGTCGACAAGAACAATCTTGAAGAGCAGAAAAAAGAAAACCCGGCCGCACTGGGACTCTGACGTATGGACAACAAATCTCCTCAAACCTACTCTCTGGCGATGCACGACATCGTCAAGACGTTCGGCCCGGTGAAAGCCCTGTCCGGCGTCAGCTTCTCGGCGCGCCCGGGCACCGTGCACGCCCTTTGCGGCGAAAACGGCGCCGGCAAATCCACCCTCATGAAAGTCCTCTCCGGCATCCACACGCCGGACTCCGGCTATATCGAGCTCTTCGGCGAACGCGTCGAACTGCTCTCCCCGAAGGACTCGCTCGACCGCGGCATCTCCATGCTCTACCAGGAACTCGACCTGGCGGGCGACCTTACCGTCGCGGACAACATCTTCCTCGGGCGCGAGATCATGAAGTTCGGGCGCATGGATTCCAGGGCGATGCGCGAACGCGCCCGCGCCATCATCAAGGAAAATAATTTCGACCTCGATCCGGACGCGCTCATCAGTACGCTGTCGACCGGCGACTGCCAGATCGTCGAGCTGCTGAAGGCGCTGGAACGCAACGCGAAGATCATCGTGATGGACGAGCCGACGTCCTCGCTCTCCGAGAAGGAGGCCGAACAGCTCTTCTCCATCGTGAAGGACCTCCGCAAACGCGGCCTCACCATCATCTACATCTCGCACCGTCTGGAAGAGGTCATGGACCTCGCCGACGACATCAGCATCCTGCGCGACGGCGCGGTCGTCTCCTCCGGCCCGCTCTCCGAGTACACGGTCCAGCGCATCGTGCACGAGATGGTCGGCCGCGAGCTTTCCGACTACTACCCGCCGCGCAGCGTCGAGATCGGCGACGTCTGCTTCGAGGCGAAAAATCTCGCCTCCGACGAAGGCATCGAAGACATCTCGTTCCAGGTCCGCCGCGGCGAAGTCGTCGGCATGGCGGGACTCGTCGGCGCGGGCCGCACCGAGACCGCGCGCGCGATCTTCGGACTCCAGCCGCTCACCGCGGGCAAGCTCTTCCTGAACGGGAAGGAACTCCACATCAAGACGCCCGCCGACGCCATCGCGGGGCGCATCGCCTATCTCCCCGAGGACCGCAAGCGCTGCGGCCTCTGCGTCGCCCTGCCCTGCCGGGACAACATCATGCTCCCGAACTACGAGGCGACCGGCATGAAATGGCTCCTGAACTTCGGAAAGGAACAGGCGCTCATGGACGAATACGGCGGCAAAGTCAAGCTCAAGTGGGCGTCCCCGTATGACGAAGCGTCCTCGCTTTCCGGCGGCAACCAGCAGAAACTTCTTGTGGCGCGCTGGCTCCTCGCCAATCCGGACTTCATCATCTTCGACGAGCCCACGCGCGGCATCGACGTCGGCGCGAAGAAGGAGATCTATACGCTCATCAACGAGCTCGCCGCCGCGGGCAAGGGCGTCCTCGTGATCTCGTCCGAGCTGCCCGAGCTCTTCGGCATCTGCGACCGCCTGCTCGTCTTCCGCAGGAAGCGACTCGCCAAACAGCTCGAAACCGCCAAAACCACACAGGAAGAAGTCATGCACTTCGCCGTCTGCTGACACTCAACTCAGGAGTATTATCCATATGAACCGCTTCGCAAAACAACTGCTTCCGTTCTGCTCCCTCATCTTCATCATTTCCCTCTGCACGTTCCTGGAGCCGGACAATTTCCTTTCCACCCAGAACATGCTTAACGTCCTCTGCCGTTCCTCCATCAACGGCATCATGGCGGCCGGCATGACCTACATCATCATCACCGGCGGCATTGACCTCTCCGTCGGCTCCATGCTCGCCGTGTGCGGCATGATCGGCGCGGCGTCCATGCTGTATTTTTCCGGCGGGACCTGGGCCGACATCTCGTCCGGCAGCTACATCCACCTGAAGCTCGGCGCGATGATCGCCGGCACGCTCGTCTGCGTGCTCGCGGGCGCCGTCTGCGGCTTCGCCAACGGCATGCTGATCACGAAACTGAAACTCGCACCGTTTATCGTCACGCTCGGCACCATGAGCATCTTCCGCGGCATCTCCTACATCATGAACGCGGGCAAGCCGTTCGCCGTCTCCGACTACAGCTGGCTTGACACCGGACGCGTCGCGGGCATCCCCTCCTCCGTGATCCTGCTCGTCATCGTCATGGTCGCCTTCTGGTTCCTCCTGAAACACACCCGCTTCGGACGCTACACCTACGCCATCGGTTCCAACGTCCAGACCGCGTTCCACGCCGGCATCAACGTGAACAAGACGCTCGTCTGGATATACACCCTCACTGGCGCGCTCGTCGGCCTCGCATCCATGATCACCGTGGCCCGCGCCAGCACGGCCCAGCCCACCGCCGGCATCTCGCTCGAACTCGACATCGTCGCGGCCTGCATCATTGGCGGCTGCGCCCCCTCCGGCGGACGCGGCACAATGATGGGCACCGTCATCGGCACGCTGCTCATCAGCTTCCTCCGCAACGGCCTCACCCTGCTCGACATCTCCACGAACGTCCAGCTCGTCGTGATCGGCCTCATCATCATCGTCGCCGTGACCGCCGACCAGATCGCGACCCGCCGGAAAGCCACCTGATCCCCGGATCCTCTTCCGGCACACCTGCCGGACAGGGAAGACACCCTTTCGTGTGCGCGAGCATAAGCCGCGCACCATTTCAGCACAGCCTGCCGCGGCCGCACGGGACCCGTTTTCCGTGCGGCGTTTTGCGTTTTGTTTTTTTGCCCGCCGCTACTATATTTAGCAAATAAACATCTTTCAAGGTTTCCGGACTTGATTATATTTGTCAGGTGATTATATTAAACGGCAACCCCCTTCACACCCCCGAAAAAACACGTTCAAGGAGACTGATACATGATCGTCGTCAATACCGAAACCATCCCCGGCATGACTCAAAGGCCTGGTCCAGGGCAACACCGTCCGCGCGAAGCACGTGGGCCGGGACATCGCGGCATCCCTCAAGAACCTGGTGGGCGGCGAGCTCAGCGGCTACACCGAGCTGCTGGTCGAATCCCGCCGCGAAGCCGTGGCGCGCATGATCGCACAGGCCGAGGAGCTCCACGCCAACGCCATCGTCAATGTCCGCTTCGCCACCAGCAGCATCACCGCGGGCGCCGCCGAGCTTTACGCCTACGGCACCGCCGTGGTCGCCGTCCCCGACACCCCGGCGGAGGCTTGAACATGGGAAACGGTGAAACGAAAGACGTCGTGCAGGGCATCTTCACGCTGTTCTGGTACGTCGTCATGCCGACGATCCTGCTGGGCGCCACCTGGATCACCCAGCACAACATCGTCCGGGCACGCAGAAAGATGCTGTCGGAGCAGGAGGAGTATTTCCGGAAAAGGATCCCGCTCACGAACCTGAAACAGTTCCCCGCAGGAAGCTCGTCCGCGACGCTTGTGAGCGGAGCCGTGGTGATCGCCGACAACTACTTCATCTCGTTTGTCGCGGGGTTCAAACATCTCTTCGGCGGCGAGATGAAAGGCTACACCGGGATGTGCTCCGACGCGCGCCGTCTGGCGCTGGTCCGCATGCTTCAGGAGGCGGAGCACTTCGGCGCGAACGCGGTCTGCAACGTCCGCTTCGAAACGTCCACGATCAATTCCGGCGAGGCGAGAAAGAAGTCCGGCGGCGTGGAGCTGATCGCCTACGGGACGGCATTCCGGGTCCCGGTTTCGCGATGAACAGGAAAAACCTTTTTTCCGTGGAAAACGAGGTCGCGCTGCACCCGGAACGGAACCGGGAGCGGCCTCAGGCGGAGGATCTGCCCGAAGCACGGGAGGAGATCACGGACTCCGAATCGTGCTATTATTCCTCCACGGCGTTCGAGCCGGGCGTGGGCGACGGCGATTCGACGGAATACCGCGAGCTGCTTCGGCGGGAACGGAACCGTTATTCCGGCACGGTCGTTCCGTTTATCTCAATCGTCGCGGGCGTCGCGGGCGGCTTCTTCGCCGTTCCCGCCGTGATCCTGAATGAGATCGCCAACATTTTTTCGGCGGTATCCTTCCTGAGCGCCGGGGCCTTCGTCCTCGTCGTCCTCGGGCCGTTCGCCGAGGAGACGCTGAAGCAGAGCGGCGCAATCTTCCAGCTGGAAAAGATGCGCGGTTCGATCCGGTACGACTGGCAGTTCTTCCTGTCCGGCATGCTGGGCGGCCTGGTGTTCAGCGTGCTGGAAAACCTCATCTACCAGTACATCTACCTGAGAAATTTCACGCCGGAAAAACTGGCGGCGGCGATGGCGTTCCGCTGGACCATGTGCACCGCGCTGCACATGCTGTGTCCGCTGGTGTCCGCCATGGGCCTCCGCCGCGTGTGGCGCGACAGCCTCGCGAAAGAGCGTCCCTGCCGGATCTCCGACGCGTTCCCGTGGTTCGCCGCGGCGACGTTCATCCACGGGCTTTACAACGCGACCATGCTCCTGCTGGACCCGTTCGGCGCGAAATAAGCACGTCCCGCCGAAAACGTCCGCCGCGGCCGCGGGCACGGACAGGGGGCGTCCCGCCGTGTTTTTGACGTACTTTTTAGTAAATTATAGTAATTCTTTGCTCCGGCATGCTTGACAAGCCCGCAAAATGATGCTATATTAGTGCAATTCGGAGCCATTTTTTGTACGATTCATAACCAATACGGAAATCTCATGAGTCAAAATCCCAACAACAGAAACTCACTTCTGCTGTGCTTCCAGGAGATCATCAAGATGATGCCGCAGGCGGGCGACCTCAACGCCTTCCTGTCCGCGCTTGAAAACGTCGAAGACCCCCTGGAACTCTGCCTGAAGCTCGCGAACAAGTTACGGCTCGCGCCCGAAAGCCGCGGCGACGTCACCATCGAGGAACTCGCCTCCTTCTTCGGCGCGCCGATCTTCCTCCAGCTCAACAACGGCAACTGGGTGCTGTATCTCGGCATCCGCAAGCTCCTGCAGGGCGGCGTCCAGCAGGAACGCTACGCCGTGTTCGATCCGCTGACCAAAGTCCAGGGCAAGATGCTGTTCCTCCAGAAGGACCAGCTCCTCAAATCCTGGTCCGGCAAGGCCGTCTTCATCCGCATGGAGATGCGCGGCTGCTCGGTCGACGGCAAACAGACCTCCCTCTACTGCCTCGCCTCCATCGTGAAGCATTACGGCGACGACACCGACGTCGGCCGCCTGATGCACGAATACGCGATCTCCGAGGACGAACCCTCCATCCGCCTCCTCGGCAAGATCGCCGACGACCTCGAATACAAAACGAAGGAAATCCACGTCAAGTGGGACAAGCTCCCGAAGATCGGCGCGGCGTTCCCCTGCATGGCGATCAAGAAGGACGGACGTTTCGCCGTCCTCTGCGGCGTCCGCGAGGTCCCCGAAAGCGTCGCCTATCCCAAATCCGAGGAAGACAGCAAGCCGAAGCTCACGACCGAAGCCCTGCTGAAGCAGTCCGACGAGGTCGTCCCCGGCGCCGATCCCGAACCCGAGGCCGCGAAGCAGGAGGAAGCTCCCGCCGACGACAAGCCGAAGACGGTCCAGCAGGCCGCCATCTGGGATCCCTACGTGGCAGACGGCCACCGTCCGAGCGTCGTTTTCATCAACAAGGAGGAGTGGGAGGAGAAATACTCCAACCGCGTCGTCCTCGTGAAGAAGCATTACTCCATCGTCGACGAAAACCAGAAGTTCGGCCTCCGCTGGTTCATCCCGGAATTTTTCCGCCAGAGGACCCTGCTGGCGCAGGTCGCCATCGCCATCCTCGCCATCAGCGCCATCGGCCTGGTCGTCCCGCTGTTCTTCCAGATCGTTGTCGACAAGGTGCTCGTAAACGAGGGCCGGGTCACGCTCATGACCATCGGCATCGGCGTCACCATCATGCTCTGCGTCAACGCCATCCTGGACTCCCGGTCGACTTCTACGAACGCATCTCGTCCGGCGTGCTCATCAAGCACATGCAGCAGACCGAGCGCATCCGTTCGTTCCTGTCCGGCAGCCTGTTCTACACCGCGCTGGAACTCCTCTCCCTCCTGGTCTTCCTGCCGTTCCTCTTCATCTACAGCCCGGTCCTCACCGGCGTCGTGCTGCTCTTCACATTCATGATGGCGCTGGTCATCGCGCTCCTCATCAAGCCGTTCCAGCACCGCCTCGAAGAGCTGTACATGGCGGAAGGCAAGCGCCAGGCGATGCTGGTGGAGACCATCCACGGCATCCGCACCGTGAAATCCCTCGCGCTCGAGCCCACGCAACAGCGCAAGTGGAACGACACGGCGGCGTTCGCGATCACGCGTTACTTCCGCGTGGCGCAGATCTCCATCACCGCCAAGACCCTCTCCGGCCTCATCGAAAAGCTCATGTTCATCGCCATCATCTGGATCGGCGCCCTCGCCGTCTTCGACGGCACGCTCACCGTCGGCAAGCTCATCGCATTCCAGATGCTCTCCGGGCGCGTCACAGGCCCGCTGGTCCACATCGTCGGCCTCGTCCACGAATACCAGCAGACCCTCCTCTCCGTCCGCATGCTCGGCGTCGTCATGAACTGCCCGCAGGAGCAGGTCGGCGGCTCCCTCCACCACCAGCTCCAGGGCGAGCTCTCCATCGAAAACGTGAACTTCCGCTACTCCCCGGACACCCCGATGGTCATCAAGGACTTCAACCTCCACATCTCGCCCGGCTCCACCATCGGCCTCGTCGGCCGCTCCGGTTCCGGCAAGACCACGCTCACCAAGCTCATCCAGGGCCTCTATCCCCTCCAGACCGGCATCATCAAATATGACGGCATCGACATCCGCGAAATCGACCGCGCATCCCTCCGTTCCGCCATCGGCATCGTGCTGCAGGACAACTACTTCTTCTACGGCACCGTCCGCGAGAACCTGTCCCTCACGAAGAAGGACGCCACCATGGAGGAGATCATCTACGCCGCCCGCCTCGCCGGCGCCGACGAATTCATCCAGAAGATGAGCCGCGGATACGATTCCCTCCTCGAGGAAAACGCCTCCAACCTCTCCGGCGGACAGCGCCAGCGACTCGCCATCGCACGTGCGCTCCTCCCGAACCCGCGCTTCCTCATTTTCGACGAAGCCACCAGCGCACTCGACCCGGAAAGCGAGACCATGGTCCGGAAGAATCTGAACATGATCGCCAGAAACCGTACGGTGTTCATCATTTCCCACCGCCTCTCCGTCCTCTGCCGCGCCGACAGGATCGTGGTCATGGACCACGGCGACCTGATCGAACAGGGCACACACAAGGAACTGCTCGAACAGGGCGGTATCTACGCCGACTTCTGGAAACAGCAAATGGGGTTTAACGAAGATGAGCAATAACAATCCGAACACCAATCTGCCCGTCAAGAGCATGAAATCCGCGCAGGATTTCCAGCCTGATGCCATCATGCTGGAGACCCACGCGCCTCCGATCCCGCTCCACATCATCTGGTACATCATCATCTTCCTCGTCATCGGCTTCATCGTCTGGGCCTGCTATGCCCACGTCGACAAGGTCGTCGTCGCACCCGGCAAGATCGTCACCGAGCGCCCGAACATCGTCATGAAGCCCTTCGAACGCGCCACCATCGAAAAGGTGCACGTCCGCACCGGCCAGGAAGTGAAGGAAGGCGACCTGCTCTTCTCCTTCGACCAGACCAACAACAAGGCCGAGATGGAACGCATCACGGAACAGCTCAAGGCGTTCCGGGCGCACCGCGACCGCCTCAAGGCGGAGATCGAAGGCTACGACAAGCCGTTCCCGCTCCCCTCGGACCCGAACACCTTCGAGATCCTTCAGCACAACGCCTTCGAGGCGCGCAAGAACTCCTACAACGGAAAGCTCCTCTCCTACGACGCCACGCTGGCGCGCTACCAGAAGACGCTGGAACAGCTCCATATCTCCATGGAAAAGTTCGAGGCCCGCAAGGGCAAACTCGACGAGATCGAGGAAATGATGAAGGGCTTCGAGGACACCCGCGTGGTCAGTCTCCGCGACTACCTGAACATCCAGGTCCAGGTCATCGAGACCGCCATCTCCGTCGACCAGCAAAAAGTCTCCATCGTCGAGAACGAACAGGCGATCAAGTCCGTCGAAGCGGAACGCGATGCTTTCATCAGCGACTGGCACCGCCAGATCTACGAGGAGCTCGTCGAGGTCGACCGCAACATCAGCTCCCTGGAAAAGCAGCAAGTCCAGACGAAGCAGATGGTCGAGTACACCGAGCTCCGCGCGCCGTGCGACGCCGTCGTCCACGAGATCGCCCCGTTCCAGGAAGGCTCCGCCGTCCGCGAGGCCGAGTCCCTGATCACGCTGATCCCCCTCGAAGACAAGATCGAGGTCGAGGTCAACATCCCCGCCAAGGACATCAGCTGGGTCCGCGTCGGCCAGACCTGCCGCGTCAAGTTCGACACCTATCCCTTCCAGCAGTGCGGTACGCGCGACGGCAAGATCACCTACATCTCCGAAGACGCCTTCACCGGAAACGAACGCATGATGACAGAGGACAGCATGATGAGCGACGCCGGCGGACGCCTCAGCAAGATGGCGCGCGGTGCGACCTATCAGGCGCGCATCGAGCTTGAGCCCGGCGATTTCATCGGCTGGGCAAAGGGCGCGAAGATCCGTCCCGGCATGACCGTCAACGCCGAAATCAAGGTCGGTGACCGCACCGTCATCAACTACATCCTCAACCCCTTCAAAAAGGCGCTTGACGAATCCGCACGCGAGCCGTAATCCGCTCCGGACATACCGGCGGGCGCGTATCAAAAAAACGTCCGCCGAACCTTTCCGCCGTTCCCGCGAAAACCGGGGGCGGCGGTTTCTTTTTGCGTGCATGGCGCGAATATGCGACCATGTAAGATTTTGCACACGCGTGTGCGAAATCCCCGGGATATGTTTTTTGCTCATTAAAAAGATATTTGTATAATTCAAAAAAAACAAACTGGGCTTGAAATATGCAAAAAGCACTTGTATATTATGAAAAAAATCCGGTCACGTTCATAATCGACTCAAAAACAAACTCAAAATCAGCTCACAATCGGCTCATATTCAGTTCACAACCAGCCCGGCTACCGCTCATCCAATTTGTTTTAACCATAATCAACCAACCGAAAGGAATCCAAAATGGCGCAGGTTTATCTTTCCTGGGGAATTAACACCATCAGCAAATACACGAGCGACGTTTACCACATCAGCGATCAGGCGATCATGATCGTGGAATCCGGCGGGAGCGTCAGAGCTCTGGTAAGTTCCGGCGCGAGTGTTTATGTCAGCAGCGGCGGTTACTTGGATGCAGACTTCTTCGATTCCGGCACGCAATTGGTTGTTTTATTGGGGGGACACGTAACATATGGCTATTTTGAAAGTGGCGCCGATGTTTCCTTCCGGGAGGGATCGACATTAAGTCGCGGCACCGCTTCCTCGGGTGGGATCGTGCGTGTTTCCGGGGGAAATGTATACGATTTTGAATTAAGGAGTGATGCCAAGCTGATTGTAAGCGGAGACTCGTTTTATCGAGGCTATGCGCGCGGCATTGATGTGAAATATAAAGGAGCCTATATGGCTGTGTATTCCGCAGATGCCAACGCCACCAAAGTATCGTCCGGCGCATCCCTGTATATCGACAAAGGCGGATATGCCTACAATACCAGCGTATACAGCTCCGGGAAGATGACGATCGCATCCGGCGGAACCGCCATCTCCAACACAATCAACTCCGGCGCGTCCATGAACCTCTACAGCGGCGGATACGCGGGAAGCAATTACATCTCAAGCGGCGGACGCGTGGATGTCTGGAACAACGGGATCGTTTCCATGAGCTACCTCTCCCGCAGCGCCACGATGAATGTTTCCAGCGGCGGGACCGCGCTCAAGACCACGCTGTCCGCTGGCGGCACCTTAAAAGTCCTCAGCGGCGGCTTTGCGTCCGGGACCGTGATGTCGGGCGGGGCAGTGTCCCTGCAAGGCTCCAGCACCGACGGCAAGTATTACGGGGGCGTGGTCTCGATCGGATCCGGCGGCTACTCGTACAACGAAGTCTTTTCCAACGCATCCACATTCGTCTTTAGCAGCGGCAGCGGGAGCGGCGTCGTGTACGGCGGCACGGTCGGCAGCGGATGCAAAATCATCATCTTCGGCGGCCGGTTCGGCGGGAAAACGGTCTCGAACGCGGTATTCGACCTCAATGGCGGCAACGCCGACGTGTCGGGCGTGAACGGAGCGAAGGCGTTGATTTCCGGCGGCGTGTTCTTCGCCTCCGGCGGCGGCGTGATGAGCTCGGCGACGGTCCAGCCGCTCTCGGGCACGATGGGAAAGATGTACGTTTTCTCCGGCACGACGGCGACGGAAGTCTTCGTCCACCCGAACGCCCACCTGGGGATCATGTCCGGCGGTTCCGTAATCAGCGGGTGGATCATACCGAATTCCGGCGGGTCGGGCAGCGCCACGATCGGCGTCTCCAGCGGCGGCAAGCTCGGTACCGCGTTCGTCGGAGGCGGCAATCTCGAGGTCGGGTCCGGGGGCACAGCGACCGTAGCCTATTTCAGCTCCGGCGCACTCGGCGTGGTGAACGGCACGATCTTCTCCGCGAACGTCGGTTCCGGGTGTCCCCTGCAGGTCTCCAGCGGAGGCAGTGTGGGGACCGCCACGATCAGCTCCGGCGGCCGCATCAACCTGAACCAGGGCAAACTCGGCAGCGCCTACGTCCAGAGAGGCGGGATTCTGAGCGTGAACAGCGGCGGGTCGGCCGGTTCCGGCAATGTTTACGGATCGGCGGTCGTCAGCTACGGCGGGAGTGCGACCGGGCTGAGCGTGAGCAGCGGCGGCTGGCTGGCCGTTTCCGCATACGGTGTCGCCGGCGGATGCACCGTGTACAACGGCACGGTCGACGTGTACTCCGGCGGATCGTTCCTCAAAACCGCGATCAGCCAGGGCGGCAGCGTGACGCTGAACAACAGCGCGATCGCGCTCAGCTGCACGGTCGGAAGCGGCGGCGTGATGAAGGTATCCAGCGGCGCGCTGCTCAACTTCTTCGACGTCAAGGCCGGCGGCAAGGTCACCGGATATTACGACTGCTACGGGATCACGTTCTCCTCCGGCGGCATCGCGGACATCAACATCTTCAATACGAGCGCGGGCAGCACGAAGCCTGTCCTGCAGAACCTCTACTACGCGAAGAACAAGGGCGTGACCTTCACGCTCACGGTCAGCGCGTCCCAGACGAAGGGCACCTACAAGCTGGCGGACAACGCGTCCGGATTCAACGAGACCATCACCGTCCAGAATATCTACGGCGACGCCTTCGGCACGCTCAAGGTCGGTCAGACAACGAACATCGGCGGCGTGAACTACAGGCTCGACCTCGACAGCGACAGCGTCCTCTCCGTCACGGTCGGCGCGGCGGCACCGGCCGGGTCCGCGAAGAGCGACATCGACGGCAACGGCATCAGCGATGTCATGTTCGTCTGGACGGGAAACAACTATGCTCACGGCTACTGGATGAACGGCACGAACACCTGGCAGTCAGCCAACAGCAATCATCCCGCCGAATGGGACAACCTCGGCTGCCACGACATGAATGCGAACGGCAAGGCGGATTCGGTCCTGTTCGGCAACGTCACCAGCGAGGCGGGCATCCACGGCGCGTATGAGGACAACATCGACTGGAAGAACACGGTCGGAAATCTGACCGGAAACGCCGGCAGGAATTCGATCGTGTGGTATACGTACCAACTCGGAGCGCTCGGCGTGTGGACCGACGGCACCGAGAACTGGGTGAGCATGGGCAGCGGATTCGACGCGACCTGGACGCTCATCGGCTGCGGCGACTTCAACGGCGACGGCAAGGACCAGGTCGTGATGTCGCACAATTCCGGCGCGGAATACCACGCGATCGACATCGGCGGCACGTGGACCAGCCTCGGCGTGTCCGACAGCGGATGGGAAGTCCGCGCCATCGGCGACTTCGCGGGCGACGGCAAGGACGACATCGTCGCATTCCACGCCGAAACCGGCATCGTGGCCATGTGGATCGATGGCGTCAACTCGGTCACGAGCTGGATGCAGCTCGGCCAGCTCAACGCGTCCGACTGGTTCGTGGTCGGCGCGGGCGACTACAACGGCGATGCGAAGGCGCGGCGTCGACATGAACTGGACCGTGATCGCGTAAGCGGCAGGACAAATGTGCCGGAGCGTTAGCCCGGCACTATCCACGTGGAGGGCTTGCCCTCCTCAGTCCTTGGTGACCGGGGAGGACATTTGCTTTTCAGAAGGACGCGCTGCGTCCCGCTTCGCTGGGGGCGCTTCGCGCCTTGGTAAGCTCGCTTGCGCTCGACATTTCTATTAGCGCGAGGCGCGCACGGCAAAAGCTTTTACGGACATTCCCCCCCCTCCCTCGTGTTCTCGTGGAGCAGAACACTACCCACGTGGAGGGCCTGCCCTTCTTTTTTTCGGAAGACTTCGTCTTCTTTCCCGTTTTCCGGTTGAAAAATCCGGCGGAAACGAGTATATTGTTTGGATGACTTTTTTTCTACCAAACCACAAACTGAGGAGTTTATCCCATGAAAGTCGTAGTCGCTTACTCCGGAGGGCTTGACACCTCCGTCATCGTGAAATGGGTCAAGGAGACCTACAACGCCGAAGTCATCGGTTACTGCGCCGACGTCGGCCAGGCGGAAGAGACCTCCGGGGTCGAACAGAAGTGCATCAACACGGGCGCGACCAAGTGCTACGTGGAAGACCTCACCGAGGAATTCGCCCGCGACTTCATCTTCCCGATGATGCAGGCGAACGCCATTTACGAGGGCAACTACCTCCTCGGCACCTCCATCGCCCGCCCGCTCATCGCCAAGCGCCTCGTCGAGGTCGCCAAGGCCGAGGGCGCCGACGCCATCTGCCACGGCGCGACAGGCAAGGGCAACGACCAGGTCCGTTTCGAGATCAACGCGAACGCCATCGACCCGTCCATTAAGATCATCGCCGCCTGGCGCGATCCGAACTGGCATTTCCGTTCCCGCTCCGAAATGATCGAGTACGCCCACAAGAACAACATCCCGGTCTCCAGTACGCTGAAGAAGCCCTACTCCATGGACCGCAACCTCCTGCACATCTCGTTCGAGGGCGGCATCCTGGAGGATCCCTGGCAGGAATGCCCGGAGGACATCTCCGTGATGACGAAGCCGCTCTCCCAGGCCGCGAACGAGCCGGAAGACGTGGTGATCGAGTTCGAAAAGGGCGTGCCGGTGAAGGTCAACGGCGAAGCGCTCTCCCCCGCGAACATCATGCGCAAGCTGAACGAGCTCGGCTCCAAACACGCGGTCGGCCGCGTCGACATCGTCGAGAACCGTTTCGTGGGCATGAAGTCCCGTGGCGTGTACGAGACCCCCGGCGGCACCATCCTCTACACCGCGCACCGCGGCCTTGAGGAGATCACGATGGACCGCGAGGTCATGTTCCTGCGCGACAGCTTCATCCCGACCTACGCCCGCCTGATTTACAACGGCTTCTGGTACGCGCCCGAACGCGAAATGCTCCAGGCCGCCATCACCGAAAGCCAGAAGTTCGTGACCGGCGAAGTCCGCGTGAAGCTCTTCAAGGGCGCCTGCCACGTGACCGGACGCCGTTCGCCCTTCAGCCTCTACGACGATGCCCTGTCCACGTTCGAACAGGACGACGTGTACGACCACAAGGACGCCGCCGGCTTCATCAAGCTGAACGCGCTCCGTCTGCGCGTCCTCGCCAGAAGCGCCCAGAAACGTTATTGATCCATCGTTGCCGCCGGTTCGGATATGACTGCTCCGGCAGAGGACAGACACCCGCCCATTCTCCTCCGGGACGACTCGTGGCTCTCGTTCAACGCCCGCGTCCTGGAGGAAGCCATGGACCCCGCCGTCCCCCTGCTTGAACGCGCCAAATTCCTTTCCATCTTCGGCAGCAACCTCGATGAATTCTTCATGGTGCGGATCGCCGGCCTCGCCCGGCACGCACCCGATGCGGTCGCCCGTTTCGGCGGCCGCTATTATTTTTCCCCGTTCGAGCTCCGGCAAAAACTGATCCGGCGCATCCGCGCTCTGACGGCGCGCCAGTACGCCAGCTGGGAACGCAACCTGAAGCCAGCGCTCGCCGAACACTGCATCCGCATCGTCCGCTGGGACGAACTCCCGGAGGAATGCGCCGCGGAGGCGTCCGCGCTCTTCGAACGCGAATACCGCTCCGTCCTGACCCCGGTCGCCGTCGATCCCGACGCGGAGGAACCGCCGCTCGTGCCCGCGCTCGCGCTGGAACTCCTCATCCGCGTGCAGTGTCCCGGCCAGGACGGGGTCCGCACCGCCTTCATGCAGGTGCCGACGCGCTCCGGGCGATTCCTCCGGTTCGAACCGGAAGACAAGCCGGGCGAAAGCCTGCTCCTTCCGCTGGAGGAGCTGGTCGGGGCGAAAGCCGCCGGATTCTTCCCCGGCTGCGCCGTGCTCGAATGCGCGGCGTTCCGGGTCACGCGCGACCGCGACCTGACCCCGGACGAGGACACCGGCGACCTGCTCAGCGAGATGCAGGCGATCCTGCGGAAACGCGGCAAGCGCACGATCGTGCGACTGGAGACGTCCGCCGCCATGTCCGCCGAAGCACGGGCGTTTCTCATGCGCACGCTCGGCGTCGCCTCCGGCGAACATTTCGCCGTGCGCGGCCCGGTCGACCTGAAATGCCTCATGGAGCTCCGCGACCTCCCCGGCCATGCCGACCTGCTCGACCCGCCTCTGCCGCCCCTGCCTTCCGTCCACTGCCCCGCCGACCGCTCCATGTTCGACTGCATCCGCGACGGCGGCCCGTTCTTCCTGCACGTCCCGTACGAATCGTTCGACCCGGTGATCCGGCTGCTGAACGAGGCGGCCGACGACCCGGACGTGATCGCGGTCAAGCAGACGCTGTACCGCGTCGGGCAGGACCCGCCGGTCGTCCACGCGCTGATCCGCGCGGCGCAGGCGGGCAAACAGGTCACGGTCTTCTTCGAGATCATGGCGCGGTTCGACGAGGAGAACAACATCCGGCTCTCGCGCGAGCTCGCCGACGCAGGCGCGCACGTCGTGTACGGCGTGCCGAAGATCAAGGTCCACGCGAAGATGCTGCTGATCGTCCGCCGCGAGTGCAACGAGGTGCGCCGCTACCTGCATCTGCCGACCGGCAACTACAACTGCTCCACCGTGAAGCAGTACACCGACATCGGACTCTTCACCTGCGACGACGCGCTCGCGGACGACGTTTCCGCGCTCTTCCACGCCATCACCGGGCTCGCCGCGCCCGCCGCCTGGAACAAGCTCGTCGCCGCCCCGTACAATATGCGCGAACGCATCCTCGCACTGATCGACCGCGAGGCCGCGCTTTCCGCGCCCGAGCGCCCCGGCGGGATCACGCTGAAGCTGAACGCGCTTCAGGACCCGGAGGTCATCGAACACCTCTACGATGCCGCACGGCGCGGCGTCCGCATCGACATGGTCGTCCGCGGCATCTGCGCCCTCAATCCCGCCTCGCTCCCGCCCGAAGCCGCCGCGAACATCCGTGTCGTCAGCATCGTGGACCGCTTCCTGGAGCACTCCCGCATCTACCGCTTCGCGAACGGCGGCGCGCCGGAGTATTTCATCGGCAGCGCCGACCTCATGCCGCGCAACCTCTCCCGCCGCGTGGAGATCCTCGTCCCGGTCGAATCCCCCGCCCTTCAGGACGAGCTGGACGTGATCCTCTTTACCTCGCTCCACGACCGCCGGAAGGGACGCCGCCTGCTCGGGGAAAACCGCTATTCGCACACCTCGGGCGCGGTTCAATACGAATCCGAACGCGCCCAGGTCTCGCTTTACAACTACTACAGAAAACGCCTGGAGCGCCCCGGATTTCCGCAGGACGCCCCGGCAACGGAGTTTTGAACGATATGGACATGTCCGAACTTGAACGCCTCGTGAACGTCATGCGCCGTCTGCGCGCGCCCGACGGATGCCCCTGGGACCGCGAGCAGACCCACGAATCCCTCAAGAAATGCCTCGTCGGCGAGGCCGCAGAATACCTCGACGCCGTCGACCACAAGTCCGACGCGGAGATGTGCGAGGAGCTGGGCGACCTCCTCATGCAGGTCGTCATGAACAGCGTCATGGCGGAGGAACGCGGCGCGTTCACGCTGGAGGACGTCGCGCGCGGCATCTCCGACAAGATGATCCGCCGCCATCCGCACGTCTTCGGCGACGTCCATGTGGACAACTCCGCGCAGGTGCTCGTGAACTGGGAGAAGATCAAGAAGACCGAGCACGACGACTACCGCAAGTCCGCGCTCGACGGCGTGCCGCGCAACCTCCCCGCCGTGCTCCGCGCCGAGAAGCTCCAGAAGAAAGCCGCCAAGCACGGATTCGACTGGACCAACGACGCCGACATCCTCGCGAAGGTCCGCGAGGAGATGGCGGAGCTGGAGGAGGCGTACAAGTCGGGCAGCCGCGACCGCGTCAACGACGAGGCCGCCGACCTCGTATTCGCCGTCGTCAATTTCCTCCGGTTCCGCGGCGAAAACTGCGAGGAGGTCGTGAACCGCGCCTCCGACAAGTTCGACCGCCGTTACCGCGCCGTGGAGTCGAAGCTCGCCGCCGAGGGGAAGACCGTCGACGGCACCCCCATGGAGCGTCTCGACGAACTCTGGAACGAAGCCAAGGCCGAGGAACCGGAAAAATAAACCCAGCATTTTTCAGATAAAAACAGCGTCCGGTCATCTGCTTTCCGCAGACCCGGATATTTTTTATGCCTCAAAAGCCATCCATACAATCTGAAATGAAAGAAAAACGATATCAAAAACATAATGTTTTTTAAAAATACGGCTTGATTTTTTATAATAGCGTGATAAAGTATCTTTAACTGCCGCGAAAGGCGGCTGTTCCTTGAAAACCGATTGCAATCAGCAAATGCACCGTAAACCAGCCAGTTTCTCAGTATTTGCTCACATTACAGATGAATTGTGCCCGGGCGAATTGTGTCTTCACAGTCTGCCGGACGTTTCTTCGTTGTTACATAATGTGAGCAGGTTCTGGCTGGACCTACGGTGCAGTGTAGTTAATGATTTAGCGTTCGGCTTTTTTCATATCTGCACGGATGTCCTCCACCCCATTTGGATTTCTTTTGCCCTGCGACCGGCTCACTATCCACCCCCTCACTTTTTAAGGAGACATCTATGTCCGAGGAAAAGAAACAAACTCAAATCGAAGATGGTTTTTTTCGAAACCTGTATCTGACCGTCAAGCGAAAAATCGCGGGCTATCGACCGGAGTTTGAACAGCACATCGCCCTGTTTGGAGAAGACGGCAGCGGGAAGACGACACTTTTAACCTGTTTCTACGGATACCAGCAGGAACTAAAATTCCAAAAGGAAGCAGGCTACCGTCTTGTGGCGGAAGATACAACACAAGGACAGACACTGCTCAGCGCCTATTTCAAGATCATGGAACAACAGGTCCTCCAAACGAGGATGACCTCAAGAGAATACCGCTTCAACATCCGTCTTGACGAAATCCCGAAAAATGTCGGGAGACTGGTCTGGCACGATTATCCTGGAGAATGGTGGTGTAAATCGCAATCGGGGGAAGTGCAGGCGGACAAGGAAAAGACGTTCCTCTCCCTTTTATCATCCGACATCGCACTGTTTCTCGTTGACGGGGCGATGTTAAAGGAAAATGGCGACAGATATCTTAAGGGGCTGTTCGCTCATTTCAAGGATGAAATCATCCGTCTTAAAGAAGCTCCGTTCCTGCATGAAAAGACCCCGCTCGCGCATTTCCCGCGTATCTGGACCATTTGTCTGACCAAAGCAGATCTTCTTCCGGACATGACAGCTGAAATGTTCAGAAAACGCATTATCCATTCCGTATACGACGAAATACAGGAACTGAAACGGGAAATCAAAGAGATCATTGAAGAACCGGAGTTCTTCAACCTCGGAAATGATTATCTTCTCCTTTCTGTGGCGGAATATGATGAAAGCAATACAACTATTAAAGATATAACGAAACAGAAAGGTGTCGATCTAATAGCCCCGATCGCATTTACTGTTCCTGTAAAAAGAGCTTTATGGTGGGCGGAGAAAAAGGCCCAGACGATAGCGACAGCAGGAAAAGTCTTGGAAATCATCAGGAGATTAACGACCGGATGGTTGAAATGGGTCCCGATTGTCGGCTATTACTTCGGACTTATCGACGACATGACGAAGAAGAATGTCGTGAACTTGGGCAAAGCAAAGGAAGAAGCCATCAAAAAAGGCGATTATATTGACGCCGTGATGATCGCTTTTGAAGAAAAAATGAACAAGGTCGGAATCAGAAATACATACCTCGCTGATAACGAATAACTTCAAAACAACAAAGGATCCATTGTGTCCATATTAACAGTCGACAACAATACCTTCCTTTGGTTTACCAGGGGAAAATCCTGGGGGTTCCAGTTTTTATCTAGACCTCTAGGGTTCTCCTCTGCTGATAATATCTACAAAAAAGTCTTTTTAACCGATGAGGACTACTTCGGATATTGGAAAGGTTTTCTTTCCTCGGGCAACCGGAAAGTGTATTATATAGCATGCAGATGCTATGACGATAAAAAAAACATCTCCGACAGGGCAGGACGAAGGATTCCACACGAGTTGTTAATACTCTGTGAAGATCAGAATCAGCAGGAGGAGTTTGCCCTTCTTTCCTGGGGGCCCGCGCTCATGGACAGGATCAGAGAAGCCTATTTGGAAAGATATGATTTAGAGTCGGAGGAAATAAACGAATGTAACATCCATTTTGAACTGGATTCAGAGGATTTGCCAACTGCCGAGCACCCCTGTATAATAACAAATGTTCTTCTGCCCGACGATAATCCGGTCAATTCAAACGCAAAAAAAGGAATCTTTCAGCAGGAAAAAAGCCATAAAAGCATCCTGTTGTGGATCGTTTTGCTGTTATTCATCGCCGGCATGGCAGGAATGGCTTACCGTTTCCAGCACAAAGAAAGTTCTGATCAAACGGATAACGAAAAGAACAACGAACAGCCGGACGGAACCAAGGCAGGAGAAAAGGATACCGCCGGGGGGAAGACCGTCGACGGCACCTCCATGGAACGCCTCGACGAACTCTGGAACGAAGCCAAGGCGGAAGAACAGGGAAAGTAATTCGACACCCGCCGATTCCCTTTCACTCGGCTTACTGCCGTTGCCTGTCGGCCCGAAGGATTTCAACAAACCGTGCCGGTGTCACGACAAACGGTTTGACCGGAAAATGGCGTATGTTTCCTGTGACAAGCAGGGCATCCTCTGTTTGCCTCTCCGACATAGTCACAGCATAAAAGCAGCGGTCCTTCGGATCAGTGACCTCCGGGAAATTCGCAGAAGCAACTGAAATGTTCAGGCTGCATGCCGCAAGTCTGCTCAGGACAATATCAACCAGATCGGGTGGGAAGCGAAACTTTTTCCGCGCGAGGACTTCGCGATATTCGGCAAGGATTTCTTCGTTCACCAGGAGAACGGTCTCCCCGTTGAACACAGAAAGCAGGACCTGACCGGGGTTGGATTCGGAATTCAGCAGAGCGGAGACCAACACATTGGTATCAACGGCCGCATAGATCATTTCCGGCGTTTCCTCACCGCGGATATTTCGGCATTGATCTCAGCCAACGTCATCTTCGAGGTACCGTTCTCCTGCGAGATGGCGGATATCTTCCGCATCGCTGCAATCGCTTCTGCCGAAGTTGGGACTGTGTTCAGTTTCAGGGCAAACGGCACCCCCTGCTCCTGAACCAGTCTGGTGAGACTCATGCGCAAATAGGTTGAAAGGTCCAGCCCCAGTTTCACGCACAGCTCATTCGCCTGCTGCCGCAGAGTATCATCAATCCGGAATTGCACTAATGTATTTGCCATGATACGCTCCCAGGTAAAAGGTTGTTTTCTCTCAAATGCATGATAATATACTGCATTTTCATTCAAAAGCAAGTAAAAGATTACATAAAATTGGATTTTGTTTTTGTCAACCTACAAAAGAAGCGAGAAAATGCAAATCGCCTGTCATAGGAGCGGAATGAGAGCAAGACGCAATCGGCTTGCCGTGCGCCCATCATAGTTCTGACTATCTTGTTTTGACGGCTATTGGAGCCCGAATCACGAATACAGCAGTTTGATCGAGAGGTACTGGAGGATCACGCCGGCAAGGACGAAGAGGTGGAAGACGGTATGCACGAACGGCTTCTTGATGAGGTACAGCACCGCGCCGACGGAATACGCCGCGCCGCCGCCGATCAGCAGATACGCGACCTTCGGCTCCGCCATGTTCCAGAGGTCCTTCAGGAGCAGGAGCGACGCCCAGCCCATGACCAGGTAGATGACCGTGGTAACGTATTTGTGTTTGAGCGTGATGAAGGAGAAAACGCCGCCCGCCAGAGCACACGCGCCGAGCACACAGTACCAGACCAGTCCCGCGCGCGGCGACGCGATGGCGTTCAGGATCGGCACGTAGGTCCCGGCAATCGTGAAATAGATCACGGCGTGGTCCGCCTTGCGGACGAAGCCCTTCACATCCTGGTCGCGGATGGCGTGGTACACGGAGGACACCAGGAACATGGTGAAAACGGAAACGCCGTAGATCAGGGCGCAGACGACGAACGACGGCATGATCGAAATGTCGACCAGGCAGTACGTGCCGTAGATCGTGAGGAGGGCGCCGATGACATGCGTGACGGAGTTGCAGATGTCCTCCGCCTGCGTGTATTGGTATTGGGGTATGGCAGCTTCAGTCATGGTGAATTCATTTCCGGTTGAAAAAACGTTCTATTTCGATGCCGGGGCGGCGACGGGTTCCAGCGTCACGGTGGCCTGGGCGGGGATCACCTCGACCACCTTGATGCGGTCGTTGTCCGACCAGCACTTGATATCGACGGTATAGACGCCCGGGCGCGTCACGTCCGAGAGGTCGAGGAACGGGTGGATCTGCGTCTGGGAGATGTCGGGCACGCTGTCGACCAGGACGGTCACGGATTCGGGCTGGATCTTCGAGATGATGAGGTTGTTCGCGCCGGTCTTGCCGAAGAGGACCTGAACGGGGATGCCGTCAAAGGCGCGCGGCTTGTTCTTCTCGACCCTGACCTCGACCTTCACCTTGCCGGACAGGATCTCGATGTTCCTGTCGTAGGGCGACACCAGATCGACCTGGCGCGAGAAGCTCTTCGTCACGTTCGCCAGCGGGATCTTCTCGGTTTCGATGTATTCGATGGTGTCGAGGAGCTTTTTCGGGCCGCGGATCGTGACCGGCTTTTCCGGCCGGATGAGCGACGCCTGGTACCCCTCCATCACCTCGGCGGAATCGCTGACAGGGTGCACCGGGACGTCCTTCGTATCCATGATGTCGATGTTCAGCGGGATCATGTCGGGATTGACGGCGAGCACGCGCAGTTCATCGAACACGATGTTCGAGCGCACCATGTCCAGGCGGAGCTCCACGGGCATATCGGTCTCGACCTGGTATTTCGACACGGGGCATTCGAGGTAGAAATCCGTGTTTTTCAGCGTTTTCTGCCCCTTGGGGACTTCCAGCGTGACGTCGGCGGACACGTCGCGCGGGATGAGCGTGACGCCCTCCTCGATCGGCACGAACCGGACCGGCACGTTCCGGATGTTGACCCGGACCAGCTCCATCCGCGACTTCACGTTCTGGTACGCGTACCAGGTCAGCAGGCAGGCGAAGATCAGCGCGAAGACCTTGCGCCAGAAATCGTGCCGGATGATGTACGGGATGTGCGGCAGGACCTTCGACCAGAAATTGCGGATTTGGCTCATGCTTCACCGTCCTTTCCGGCTTCGGCGGCATCGTCCGGCTTCGCCAGTTCAAGTTCCGCCGCCTTGCCGAGGCGTTTCCACGGAGCCTTCTTCCGTTCCAACAGGATCGTGCTGAGCTGGAATCTCAGTTCCTCGGTGTTCAGGCCGCGGATCAGGCGGCCTTTTTTCGCCAGGCTGATCAGCCCGGTCTCCTCGGAAACGACCACCGCCACGGCGTCGGTCTCCTGCGAGATGCCGACCGCGGCGCGGTGACGCGTGCCGAGGCGTTTCCCGTTCACGAAATAATCCTCCTCCGCCAGCGGCAGCACGGCGTGCGCCGCCACGATGCGGTTGTTCTTGCCGATGACCACGGCGCAATCGTGAAGCGGCGAGTTCGGATAGAAAAGCGACTGGAGCAGCAGGGAGTCCACGCGCGCGTCCAGCGAGACCGCCGACCGCGTGGTGTCCGTGAGCCCGATGTTGCGCTCGAACACGATGATCGCGCCGGTCCGCGTGAGGGAAAGCTGCGCCGCCGCTTCGGTCACCTGGTCGATCGTCTCCTGCCCCGTCCGGTTCGACACGAACAGGCTGCCCGCCTGCGCGAACGCACGCCGGAATTCCGGCTGGAAGATCACAAGGATGGCGATGCCGAGCGACGGGATCAGGCATTCGATGAGCAGGAACCGCAGCACGGTCAGGCGTTCCACGTAGTCGACCGCGATCGTGGCGGTCAGCAGGACGGCGATCACGCCGAACAGCACGTTCGCGCTGCGTGTGCCGCGCAGGAAATACAGCACCCAGTAGATCATCGCCCAGATGATCACGAAGTCGACGGAATAGAAAAGATATTTGACGATGACGTCCTGGTTCGGCATGATGCTGGTGTCTCCGCGTGCGTGTTAAATCATAAAAAGATACCTCAAAAAACGGAAAAAACAAGTACCTTTTGAGAAAAAGTCGGGAAAAAAGGGAAGGCAAGCCATCCGGCACTATTCACGGCATTGTGCCCGAACGGAGCCGGGCACTGCTGCAGCACCGCTTGCGGTGGCTAACTCGCGAAGCTTCTTCAGGTCTTTTTTGCCGTTGCCCAGGAACGGTATCTTTTCCAGCGGGAAGAAGCTGTCGGGACGCGGCACCCAGAGGTTCGGCAGGCCGGATTCGCGGAGACGGTTTCCGGCGTCGACCGGATCGAGTCCGCAGTCGGCGGCGTAGAACACGACGAGCTGTTCGCCCTTGCGGGAATCGGGACGCGCCGTGACCGCCACCTTGCCCTCAAGGCCGTAGAACTCCTCCAGACGGTTTTCGATCAGCTCGTGGGGCACCATCTCGCCGCCGATCTTGCTGAACCGCGAGAGACGCCCCGTGATGCGGATGTAGCCGTCGCGGTCCATGGACGCGACGTCGTTGGTGTTGTACCAGCCGTCCGGGGTCATGGCGGCCGCCGTGGCGTCCGGGTCGTCCAGGTAGCCGAGCATCACGGACGCCGATTTGAGCTGGAGCAATCCTTCCTTTCCCGGGCCGAGCAGTTCGCCCGTATCGACGTCGGCGATGCGCGCAGCGATGCCGGGCATGGCGACGCCGATACTCCCCTCGGGCCCCGCCTCGCGTCCGACCGCCAGGAAATCCTTCGGCAGGTTCAGCGACACGATCGGCGACATCTCGGTGCAGCCGTAGCCCTCGATGATGTTCAGCCCGGTCAGCTCGCGGAACGCGTCCGCGAGGCGTTTCTGAAGCTTCTCCGCGCCGGTCACCATCATGCGCAGGGAATCGAAGTCGCCGGGTTTGCAGCTGCGCATGTAAGTCTGAAGGAACGTAGGCGTGGAGATCAGCATCGTGACCTTGTCGTCGCGCACCGCCTTGCACACGCCCGCGCCGTCCAGCGGATTCGCCACCAGCGTGACCTTCGTCCCCGTGACGCCGGGGAAGCACAGCCCGACCATCAGCCCGAACGCGTGGAAGAGCGGCAGGTTGCCGAGGATGCGTTCCGTGCCGTACAGCCAGTTCAGCTGCCGCCAGAAACTCCAGATGTTCGCCGTGATGTTGTGGTGCGACAGCAGGATGCCCTTCGGCATGCCCGTGGACCCGCTCGAAAACAGGAGAGCCGCCGGGTGCATGAGGTCCGTGCCGTAGCGCGGCGACACCACGCGGATGAGCAGCTGGTGCGGCAGGAAGACGATCTGCGCCGCGGTCAGAAGCTTGTCGGCCTTCGTGACGAGTTTCGGCAGGTCCTCCAGGAAAACCATCTCGTCGCGCACCGGCTTCTTCAGTTTGCTCAGGAAAAGGCGGCTCGTGATCACCGTCTTCAGCTTCGCGCGGTCGTACATGGACTGCATCACGGCGTCGCCCGCCGTATAGTTCAGGATCGCGGGCGTCCGGTCGGCGAACATCACGCCGAGCAGCGCCGCCACGGACACCGCCTTATTCGGCAGCAGCACGCCGACGAACTGCCCCTCGTCGCCTCGTTCCGATAAAACCCGCCTCAATTTCCGGCTGATGACGATCGACTGCGCGAGCATGGCGAAGTTCGACAGCCCTTTCGGCGCGTCGGCGTCCTTGAACGTGCTTTCGAACGGATGCTGGAGCGACCGCCGCAGGTACCGGTAATGCACCGTCTTCTCGCCGCGCACGGGCTTCATCTCCGCCTCGGCCCCGAGCTCCTGAATCCGCTGCCAGATGCGGAATCCGTTCCAGTCCGGCGGGATCGGCTCGCCCACGATGATCGTGCCGGGGATCGGCAGCAGACGCGGCTTAATGAACCGGAGTTTCCCGTTGTAGATCGTCAGCAGGCTCCCCCAGTGCAGCCCTAGACGCACCGGGATCACCGGAATGTCCGGCGACGGCATCAGACGGTGCAGTCCCGACCGGAACGCGTGCGTGATGCCGTTCGGCGAGATCGCCCCCTCCGGGAACACGCACACCGCGCCGCCCCCGTTCAGGACCGCGTGCGACTGTTCGATGAGCCGCCGCATCTTCTCCCGGTTCATCCCGCGCGGCACTTCCAGCGCGCCGCTCCACCGGAAAAACAGGTGCAGGCCGGGGAACCGGTAGAACGCCTCGTCCACCATGAACGTCACGCGGCGCGGTTTCAGGCACAGGATGAAGATGAAATCAAGAAATGAAATATGGTTCGCGACGAGCAGGACCGGACCGGCGTCCGGGTAGTTTTCGATCCGGTCGACGCGGATCCGGTACAGCGTGTGCGACAGGAACAGCCCGAGTGTCCGCAATGTCAGCGAGGGCCGCCAGACCAGCAGGGCGATCAGCCAGGCCGCCAGCACGATTTCCAAACCATGGATCCCCTGCGAGCCGCGCCACGACACGACATGCGCCAGCGTCTTCGACAGGATCAGCAGGACCGCCGCGCTGGCGAACACCGATTTGCCCGCCCCCATCCCGAGGCCCGACCGGCACGCCGCAGCGAGCATCTGCGACCCGATCCACAGGAACACCCAGAATCCGCCGCACGCCATCGCCAGCGCGAGACCGCGTTTCACATCGCCGCCCGTCAGTGACCAGTGCAGTCCCAGCACGGCAAGCAGAAGACCCGGCACCACCGCGCCGACCAGCACCCCGTAATTTCGCGCGCACAGCATCGCCGCGAATCCCGCCGCCAGGGAAAGCCCGGCGAGCCATACGCCCCACGCGGGGAGCGAGGAATACGGAACGAGGTTCAAAACGAGCTGGCATGCCGCGAGCAGCAGGATGGCGGATACACCGGCGATGGCGGAAGTGATCGTGAGTTCAAGATTGTTCTTCATGGCGTCCGAAGCAGCACAAAAAGGCTTTAACAAAGGTTTTAGTAAAGGATTTGACGTTAATATATCCCGGCACGTTCTCTTTTACAAGTCTTTTTCCGGCCTGTTTCGTCATTTTGTTTCAGACATTTCCCCCACGGAAAAAAGATTTCTTTTTTCTATCTGAAAAAACACGCTTTTTCTCCGGAGAATCATTTGAATAATCCGGGGGTACGGTGTATATTTAGAGGCAGTAATTCGTTTACAATAACATTTTACCCCATCGAAAGGCGACTGAACCATATGAAAATTCAAGTTTTGAGCGCTACCGCCGTTTCCGCGATCCTCCTCGCGGCCCTCACCGCGTGCAACGTCGCGAAACCGCCTGCGGCCATTTCCAAGGACAAATATACCGAGATCACGGCAGAGGAACACCAGCAGCTTCCGAAGGGGCTCAAGCTCCTCACGCTCGACGAGGCGCAGTCCATCGCCATTCAGAACAACCCGAGCTTCAAGTCCCGCTATTTCGCCGTCTCCCAGGCGCGCGCCCAGTACTACAGCCGGTTCGCATCCTACATGCCCACCGTCACGGCTTCCTACGCCATGAGCTCCTACCACAGCCACGGCTACACGGAAGACGCCGGCGCCAGCTACAAGACCTACACGTCCAACCCGTCCATGTCCGCCTCGCTGCTCGTCTTCGACAGCTTCCAGCGCGAAATGAACCTGCTGGCCGCCCGCCACAACTGGAAGAGCTCCGAACAGGTCGAGCAGGACGCCCGCCGTCTGCTCCTCCAGAACGTCGCCTACGCATACAACAACGTGATGTACGCGAAGGCGAAACGCAACATCGCGCTCGAGGACATGCGCTACAACCGCCAGCTCCTCAAGGAAACCGAGCTCAAGTACGGCGTCGGCGCCTCCACGCTTTCCGACGTCCTCAACTTCAAGGTCAACTACAACAACGCAGAGAGCAGCCTTTATTCCGCGAACTACAACCTCGCCTCCTCCAAATACGCCCTCGCAGCGCTCATGGGCCTCACCGAAGGCACCATCCCCGACGAAGTCGAATTCCCGGAAGAACTCTCGATCGACGGCGAAATGCTCGCCGATGAAAGCGTCTACCTCGACGCCGCCCTTGCCAACCGTCCCGACCTGAAGGCGCTCCGCGAGGCGCTCGAAGCCTCCAAGTTCAGCTACTACTCCAGCATCGCCGCGTTCGGCCCGACCGTCACCGCCCAGATCGGCGTCGGCTACAACAACTCCGCCACGCACTACAGCCCGTTCCGCTCCGACTCCGGCTACATGCAGCATCAGGGCATCCGCAGGACCCGCTACAGCACGTTCTCCAGCGGCATCAACATGTCCTGGGAACTCTTCTCCGGCGGCAGGACCTTCTTCAACATGCGCGCCTCCCAGGCCGCGATGGAACAGGCCGAGTACACGCTCGCCGACAAGTGGATCACCGTCATCAACGACGTCCGCACAGCCTACGAAAACTACATCGTCAGCCTCAAGACCGTCAAGCTCTACCAGAAGAACCTCGAGGCCGTCCGCAAGATGCGCGACCTGGTCGACGACGAGTACGAAGCCGGCAACTGCGCCATCACCCGCGTGAACGAAGTCCAGCGCGAATTCGTCAACGCCGAGACCTATCTCGCACAGGCCGTCGTCAGCATGCACAACGCAAAGGCGCAGATCCTCGCCGCGACCAACGCAAACTGATCCTTTTTCCTTCTTTCCAACCGCAATCCTGAACACAATCCGCGGGCCGTCACAGGCCCGCATCTTTTCCCATCATGCAGCACAGACTCAGATTCGCACCGTCCCCGACCGGCCAGGTCCATATCGGAAACATCCGCACCGCGATCTTCAACTGGCTTGCCGCCCGCCACATGGGCGGCAAGTTCATTCTCAGAATCGAGGACACCGACCTCGAACGCTCCACAAAAGAGGCGATCGACACGCTCCTCGAGTGCATGGAATGGCTCGGCCTCGACTACGACGAGGAGGTCCTCTACCAGACCACCCAGGCGCAGCACCACCTCGACGCCGCAAAGAAGCTCATGGACGACGGCAACGCCTATCCCCTCGGACCCGTCACGGAGCATTCCCCGATCCTCTTCCGCATCCCCGTCTTCTGCGACGATTTCCCGTTCGTGCGCACGGTCGGCCCGGCCTCGTACACGCTCGCGCCGGACACCGCGGTCGAGATCAGCGGCGGCGGCCTGAAATTCACCACGCTCTCCCCGAAGGGCAAGCCCGTCGAAAACCAGGCGTGCCTCGCCGGATTCAAGGACCTCGCGGTCCTCAACGCCGCCGGGCAGACGCTCTTCGCGCTCACGGACGACAAGCTCAACGACATCCTCGGCAACGGCGCGGTCGAGACCGTCGAACACGCCGCCTCCATGACCTTCACGCGCCGCGAAGTCTTCTACGACGACATGGTCAAGGGGCACCTCTCAAAACCGCTCGACAGCATGCGCGACTTCATCATCGTCCGCAGCGACGGCAGCCCGGTCTTCCACCTCGCGAACGTCTGCGACGACATCACGCAGAACATCACGCTCATCGTGCGCGGCGACGACCACGTGGAAAACACCTACCGCCACCTCTTCATGTTCCAGACGCTCGGCGCGCAGGTCCCGTCCTACGCCCACCTGCCGATGATCGTGAACGCCCAGGGCAAGCCCTACAGCAAGCGCGACGGCGACGCGTTCGTCGGCGATTTCCGCGACAAGGGCGTGCTCCCCGAGGCACTGTTCAACTACCTGACGCTCCTCGGCTGGTCCTCCGGCGACAACCGCGAGAAGATGTCCCGCGAGGAGCTCGTCGAGGCGTTCGACCTCGCCCGCGCCCAGCATTCGCCCGCCCAGTTCGACGCCGTAAAGATGGCGAACCTGAATGGGCAGTACATCGCCGCGCTTGATCCGGCGGTCTTCCGCGAACGCGCCTGGGATTTCGCCGCCGCCTATCCGTGGCGCGAATCCGTCGACCGCGCGAAATTCGACGCCGTGGCGGACCTGATGCAGACCCGCACCAAGCTCATGACCGACCTCGCGGCGTGGACCTATTTCTTCGCCGTCCCGGTCGACTACGATCCGAAGGGCGTGAAGAAGTTCCTCACGCCGGAGCCCATGCGCGCCGCCCTCGCGAAAGCCGCCGGCGCGTTCGATTCCCTCCCCGAAAACGATCCGAAGGCCGTCGAAGACGCGCTCCGCGCCATCGAGACTGCCGACGGTCTTTCCCAGTTCGCCCTCAACCAGCCCGTCCGCGTCGCCGTCTGCGGCATCACGGTCGGCGCCAGCATCTACGAAACGGTCGTCTGCATCGGCGTAAAGGAATGCGCCCGCCGCATCCGCGCCGCCCTCGCCGCGACCGCATAAACGCATTCAGGAGGACGCATGAACAACATCCCGGTCGAAAAACTCAGGCTCCGGCTGCTCGGCGATCCGATCCTGGCGGCGAAAGCGCGCCCGGTCGAACAGATCACCGAGGAGACGGAACGCATTTCCGAGGCGATGCTCGACATCATGTACAAATCGCACGGGATCGGCCTCGCCGGAAACCAGGTCGGCCTGCTCCAGCGCATCGTGACCATCGACATCGAGCCGCCGACCGACGAGGACGGCAACGAGCTTCCGCTTCATTCGGAGGGCGAACGCAAGCTCCTCCCGAAGATGCCGATCACGCTGATCAACCCGGAGATCGTTTCGTACTCCGGCAACCTCTGCCCGTTCGACGAAGGCTGTCTGAGCGTGCCCGAAGTCTACGGCCGCGTCATGCGCAGCGATGCCGTCGTGCTCAAATCCATGCTCCTCGACGGCTCCGAATTCGTCCTCGAATGCGGCGGCCTTCTCGCCCGCGTCGTCCAGCACGAACTCGACCATCTCGACGGCATCGTGTTCGTCCAGAAGGTCGCCCCGGACGTCTATCCGTCCATTTCCAGGCGCGTCGAAAAGATCATCAAGCGCAACGGCCCCCGCGGCTTCAAAGTCAGGAGGCTCGTCTGACCATGCCCCAGCCCGGCACAAACACCGGGTCCGCGCCCGGCTTCCTCGCCACCACCGTGCGCCTGTGCGCCGGCACGAAGATCATGACCGAGATCTACGAGTCTTCGCCCGCCCGCGCCATTTGGCGGTTCTTCCTGCTGACCATCCTCTGCTCCATCATGGCGGCGGTCGTCGGGACGCTGGTGCAGAGAAGCGTGTTCGAGCGCGCCGGACGCAACCTCGACGAGGAGATCGGGGCGTTCGAGGTCACGCCGGAGACGATTTCGTTCCAGAAGGAACCGGGCACACCGCGCCGCTTCAAACTGCCGTACATCACGCTGGAATACTACCCCGGGGACACGTTCACGAGCGAGGATTTCAACGCCGGCCGCACCTCCGACCACGGCATCGTCATCCTGCCCGGCGGCCTGGCCTCCTGGGCCTCGGTCAACTGGAACGGCGAGGACCTTTTCTACGCCACCCTGCTGCCCGCATCCATGCTTTACGCCTCGCTTTCCGGGGGAAAGAACGCCGATCTCAACAGGATCGGCGCACATTGGGAGATGTTCTCCGGCCCCGGCTTTGCCGAAACGCTGAAAAAAGAGTTCGCCATGCCAACATCGAAAAAGGCGGACAAAGCATCTCAGGCGGAAGACGCCGCCCCGGTCTCGAATATCGGTTTCGTGCCCGATTCCATGCTCTACGCGCACTTTTTCCGCCACGCCTCGCTTTCCGGCGAAGTTCTACGGCGAGTTCAGCCGGGAAAGAATACCGATCTCAACAGCATCGGCGCGCGCTGGGAGAGGTTCTCCGGCCCCGGCTTTGCCGAAACGCTGAAAAAAGAGTTCGCACCGAAGGCAAAAAAAGAGGATAAAGCATCCTCGGCGGAAGACGCCGCTCCGGTCATGACAACGGGTTCGCAGGCCGCCAGTTTCGCACTCTCCCTGCTGACAGCGATCATCCTGCTGTCCACGTTCGCCCGGAATTTCCTGGAAATCGGCCTGATCGTTCTGCTGGTGTCGCTGGTCCAGTACCTTCGCGCGTCCACGCTGCCGAAGGGGATCATCTTCCGAAACGTACTTACGATCATGGTCTACTCCACCTTCCCCGCCCAGATCGCCGCCACGCTGTTCGACGCCGCGGGCGGTGACAGATATATTTCGTTCCAGCTTCTTTTCGTCGGTATCTTTTTCGTCTACCAGCTCTTCGCATTCCGGGCCGTCATCCGGAAAGTCTGCCCTCAGATCGATCGGAAAGACGACGATTTCGACGATTCCGATTTTTAACCGCCTGTCAAAAGGAGGCCCCCAATGAACAAGACACTCGAACACTGCCGGATCCAGAACTGGTATCCGCGTCTCTCCGTATATTCCCTGCCGACCAACTTCGTGTTCCTGATGGACATCGAGATCAAGGCGCTTCAGGAGGGCGACTCGGAATCCGGCATCGCGAAAAATGTGATCGACCGCCTCGAAAGCGCCATGAGCAAATTCCCGTTCACGCGCTTCGTGGGAACCGACCTCGTCGCGCCGACCGACACCGTCCGCTTCGAGGAGAAACACGGCGCGGTCCGCTCCGCCGAAAGCGCATGGTATTTCCTGACCCAGAGCGCGAAGGTGCGGAACGCCGCTCAGAACGGCATGGTCTCCGCCCTCTGCGTCCGTCCGTTCCGCCGCATGGACTCCGCCCGCGAGTTCCGGCTGTTCGTGAAGAACGGCAAGTTGCGTGCGATGAGCCAGTACTGGATGACGCGCAACTATCCGCGTCTGGAGAAATCCCGCGAGAAATACTGGACGCTCGCCGTCGACTTCATCGACAAAAACTTCTGGGTGCTGCCGGAACCGGACATCGTGCTCGACATCTACTTCACGTCCAAGGACGAGATCCTCGTGATCGACCTGAACCCGTTCGGGCCGCCCACCGACCCGAAGATGCTCAACACATGGGACCAGGACTGGCTGAACTCCATGGGGATGAAGCTCATCCCGCCGCCGACCTCAATCTCCGGCGACATCAACGTCTCCTTCTGACGCCCGATTTATCTCCGGTCCGCCACGCCGGAAAAAACCGCATGTTTTTCCGGACAAACGGTTGATTCCGCCATCCGGCGTGCTATATTATTAGAGATAAGCAATGATTCGCTTTTCAGCTCCAATCTGCTCGCGCCGGACCATGCGCGGCCTCAAAAGAAAGGACAGCATACTATGAATACGAAACCATACAAAACCGTTGCCGAAGTCATCTGCCTGCTTTTCTTCCTTCTGATTCTCACGGCTCCGTCAGGCGCGGCCGAGATCTACGATTTCAATCCCGGCTGGATGTTCCTGCAGTCGGACCATCAGATCGCCCCGAAGGAATACAAGGAACACAAGAGCATCTGGGCCGGGGCGAAAGCCGCCACGTCGGACATCGTCTGGCCGTTCACCGGGCTCAATTTCGATGAAGAAGGATACCGTCCCGTCAATCTGCCGCACGACTGGGCGGTCGAGGACGGCTTCTATCTGGAGGAGGACGGCGAGCAGGGATACCGCAAACGCGGCTGGGGATACTACCGCAAACGCTTCTTCGTGCCGTCCACGTGGAAAGGCAAACGCGTGGAGCTTCAGTTCGGCGGCATCGCCACGCACTCGACGTTCTGGGTCAACCAGACGCTTTTCCACCACAACTACAGCGGATACAACACCATCACCATGGACATCACCCCGGCCCTGATGTTCGGACGCGACAACGTGATCGCGGTCGAGGTCAACGCCGCGGTCTTCGAGGGCTGGTGGTACGAGGGAGCGGGCATCTACCGCGACGTCAGGCTCATCGTCAGCGACCCCATCCACATCGCCACGGAGTCAGGTATTCTGGTCAGCGCCGAGGTCAAGATCGACGGCTGGAACGTCAGCGGACATGTAAACGTCATCAACGACTCCGGCAAGGATGAATCCCCCATGCTGGATATCGACATCATCGACCCCGCGGGGAAGACGGTCGAGACCAAACGGTTCCTCCCGACTCTGCCGGCGAACCAGACGGTTCAGATCCCATATACCGTCCGCATCGGCTCGCCTAAGACCTGGTCCCCCGACACGCCTCAGCTTTACCAGCTGAAAGCCACGATCAAGGACGGAAACCGCGTTTTCGACGAGAAAAAAGTCAATTTCGGATTCCGCACCTACAAATTCGATTTCACCAACGGATTCTCCCTGAACGGCAAACCGATGAAGATCAAAGGCGTCTGCAATCATCAGGACCATGCAGGCGTCGGCGCGGCAGTCCCCGCCGCAATTGAAGAATTCCGCATCAAAAAGCTCAAGGAAATGGGCGCGAACGCTTACCGCTGCTCCCACAATCCGCCGAGCGAAAACATCCTCGACCTCTGCGATAAGTACGGACTTCTCGTCATCGACGAAAACCGCGCGTTCAATGCCAGCCCGGAAAACCTCGAATATCTCCGGGCGCATATCCGCCGCGACCGCAACCATCCGTCGGTCATCGCCTGGAGCATCTTCAACGAGGAACCGCTGCAGGGCGAATACCGCGGACGGGAGATCGCCCGCGCACTCGTCAACGCGGTCAAATCCGAAGACCCGACGCGCCCCGTCCTCGCAGCCATGAACGGCGGCTTCTTCTCGAACGACAGCGCCCGCGACGTCCTTGACATCGTCGGGTTCAACTACCAGTACGGCAATATCGACAAGTTCCATTCCGACTACCCGAACATCCCGATCCTGCTCACCGAAGGTGCCAGCGCGTTCGAAACACGCGGCGAATTCACCACGGACCGGGAAAAGTTCATCAGCACGTCCTACGACATCGACGCCGCCAGCTGGGGCACCACGCACCGCAAGGACTGGGAAACCGTCCTGAACCGCCGGTTCCTCGCCGGAACGTTCGTCTGGACCGGATTCGACTACCACGGAGAGCCCACGCCCTACAACAACAAGTTCCCGGCGAACAGCAGCTACTTCGGCTGCATGGACCTCTGCGGCTTCCCGAAGACCGCCTTCTACATCCGGCAGGCACAGTGGCTCAGCACTCCCGTCCTGTATGCCGTTCCGCACTGGAACCAGGACGTCAAGGTCGGGCAGGAACTCGACGTCTTCTGCGCGACGAACGTGGAGGAAGTCACGTTCATCCTCAATGGCAAAGACATCGGCACCTTCAAGGTCGACCCCGTCAACATGCTGACGCAGAAAGTCCCGTACGATCCCGGCACGCTGCTCCTCATCGGCAGAAAAGGCGGACAGGAAGTCATCCGCATGCAGCTCGAGACCACCGGTAAACCCGTCGGGCTCAAACTCATCCCGGACCGCACCGAGATCAAGGGCGACGGCTATGACGCCGTTCCCGTCACGGTCTGCGCCGTCGACGCCTCCGGGCGCATCGTCCCGACCGCCAGTGTCCCCGTCGAATTCGAGGTTTCCAGCCTCGGACGAAACATCGGCGTCGGCAACGGCGACCCGACCTGCACGCTCAGCGAAAAAGCGGATTCCCGTCCGCTCTTCAACGGCTACGCGCAGCTCATCGTCCAGTCCAAGCCCGGCAAAAAAGGCACGATCGAGATCACGGCGAAAAGCGAAGGACTCAAGTCCGATTCATGCACCATCAAGGTCGCTGCCGCAACCGCGCTCCCCGTCATTGACGGCTTCACAAACAATGAGGTGGCAATCTCCGGATGGCGCACGACCCTTCCTTCCTCGGAAAAACCGATCCTTCTGTCGGAAGACTCCGGCGAAGAACTCAAAAAACAGCTCTCGACCGCCGAACTCGGCAGTGTGCTCTCTCTCAAACCGAGGGATTGGATCAACTATTATACTACTTTCAAACTGCCCGCGAGCATCACGGGAAATGGCGGTTCGCTCTGCTTCAAAAACATGACGGGAAAAGCCACGATCTACGTCAACGGCGAAGTCGCTTATGAAAAGAAGTCGGTAGCAGGCGCGGATATCGTCGTCAGCCTGAAGAAGGGACTTGAAACGCTTGAGATCAACGTCCCCATGCAGCCGGACAGCAAGGGACATCTTCTCCTCGGCGACCTCGTCTATGTCACACCGGAAAAGCGCAAGAAGACTCCAGCTTCCGGAAAGTAAACGCCATACGCCCGACACGGCACAAACCATGATCCAGAACACACCCAAGGGGCTTCGCCTCCAGATCGCTTTCTTCGGCAGACGCAACGCCGGAAAATCCTCGTTGCTCAACGCACTCGCCGGACAGGACGTCGTCATCGTATCCGACGTCCCCGGCACCACCACCGACCCCGTCGAAAAGCCCATGGAGCTGCCCCCGCTCGGCCCCGTGCTCTTCATCGACACCGCCGGGCTCGACGAGGACCCGACCGCGCTCGGCGGGATGCGCGTCGAGAAAAGCCGCCGCGTCTTCGACCGGACCGACCTCGCGCTGATCGTGACAGACGGCGGCTGGAGCAAAACGGAGGAAGACGTGCTCGCACTCTTCCGCGGACGTGCCACGCCGCTGATCGCGGTCTTCACGAAAGCCGACGCCGCCGCGCCCGATCCCGCGCTTCTTGCAAAACTCGACGCGGACAAGATCCCGCACGTCGAAGTCTCCGCGCAAACGGGCGCCGGTCTCGCCGCGCTCCGCGCCGCGCTGGTCAACGCCGCGCCCGAAGGATTCCTCGGCGCGCGCCCGATGCTCGGCGACCTCATCAATCCCGGCGACTCCGTGCTGCTCATCACGCCCATCGACAAAGAAGCGCCGAAGGGACGCATGATCCTGCCGGAAGTCCAGGCGATCCGCGACACGCTCGACCACGATGCGCTCTGTCTGTGCGTGACCGAACACCGCATCGCGGACACGCTCGCGCGTCTGACAACGCCGCCCGCGCTCGCCGTGACCGATTCTCAGGCGTTCGGCATCGCATCGCGTTCCGTCCCGCCCGAAATCCCGCTCACGTCCTTCTCCATCCTGCTCGCGCGCATGAAGGGCGACCTCGCCGCATGCGCCGCCGGTGCCGCCGCGATCGACCGCCTGCATGACGGTTCGCGCGTACTCGTGGCGGAGGCATGTACGCATCATCCCATCGGCGACGACATCGGGCGCGTGAAGCTCCCGCGCTGGATCCGCGAATACCGCCATGCCGACGGCATCGAGTTCACCATGGCGGCCGGCGCGGATTTCCCCGACGACCTCACGCAATACGACCTGGTGCTCCACTGCGGCGCATGTACGTTCAACCGCCGTGCCGTCCTGTCGCGCATCCTGCACTGCCGCGAACAGGGCGTCCCCTTCACCAACTACGGCGTCGCCATCGCGCACATCCACGGCATCCTCGAACGCGCCCTGTCCCCCTTCCCCGATGCATACGAGGCGTTCCAAGCCGCCGCGTGCGGAGGCCGCGCCTGATCCGCGCGGACGGCGACCATGCCGCGGCTTGAACCACAATCGGCGGACACACAGGTGTCCGTCCGGCTCCCGGGCGGGAACGCCCCGGATTTCACGAAGACATGGAAACGCCATCTCTGCGTGATCTGGAGCGCGCAGTTCCTCTCCGCCATCGGCTTCTCCTTCGGCCTGCCGTTCATCTCCTACCTCATGCAGGAGGACATGGGCGTCACGGACAAGGCCGAGCTCGCCTACTGGGTCGCCGCCTTCAGCGCCGCCTGCCCGCTCACCATGATGTTCTTCTCGCCCGTCTGGGGTTCGCTCGGCGACCGCTACGGACGCCGCAAAATGCTTCTGCGCTCCTATATCGGCGGCGCGGTGGCGGTCGGGCTCATCAGCGTGGCGCAGACCCCCCTTCAGCTCGTCATGCTCCGCGTCATCCAGGGCGCGTTCTGCGGCACCATGTCCGCCTCGCAGGCGCTCATCTCCACGCAGACCCCGCGCGAACACACCGGATTCGCGCTCGGCGCGCTGAACAGCGCCATGTTCTCCGGCACCATCGCCGGGGCGTTCGCGGGCGGCTACGTGGCCGAACTTGCCGGATACCGTCTGGCCTTCGCGATCTCCGCCCTATGCTTTATCCTGTCGTTCATCGCGGTCTTCTGTTTCTCGCGCGAATACTACACGCCGCCGCCCGGAAAAGCCTCCGGGATGCGCGGCATGCTCAGCGCGCTCCGCCCCGAGACCGCCCAGCTCGCGCTGAATCTGCCCATCCTTCTGATCATGTGCCTGGTCATGTTCTCGCGTTCATTCGACGCGTCCTTCGTCCCGCTCTTCGTGCAGGACCTGCACGGCGGCATCGACGGCGCATCGAAGATCACCGGCGCGCTCTCCGGCCTCTGCGGCCTCGCGGGCGTCGTGTCCGGGTTCCTGCTCGGCTATCTCGCCGACCACTATCCTCCGGGCCGTCTGGCGGTCATCTCGGCCCTTCTGACCGCCGCGTTCATGTTTTCCATCTCGTTCGTCTGGGGGCTCGCCGCGCTCTTCATCCTGCGCTTCGCCATGATCTTCATGAGCAGCGGCATCGACCCTGCCATGCAGATCTGGCTCGCGAAAAAGACCGACGAACGTTCCCGCGGGCAGATGTTCGGCTGGGCATCCGCCATGCGCTGCCTCGGACTCGGTCTCGCCCCGGTCGCGGGCGGCCCCATCGCCGCCAACCTCGGCATCCGCTTCATCTTCGCGGGCGGCTCCGTCTTCTTCATCCTGACCGCGCTGTTCGTCTACCTCGCCATGCGATACTACAAAGAGATTTAATCACACGGGGAAACGAAATCTCCACATAGTAGTGCGCGGCTTGCGCTCACGCACACGGCAAGCCGTGCTGATACAGTGTCTGGCTGCGCTCAGACACGTGGTGGGCGGCTTTAAGCAATAACAGTCCAGTTCATGTCGACGCCGCGGCCGAGTTCGACCCACTGCGCGGTGTCGCCCGCGCTGTAATACCCCAGCATGCCGGTCGAATACTGTCGCACGAGC
>ONQZ01000052.1 GCA_900320095.1 uncultured Lentisphaerota bacterium | reverse complement strand
GCGGCGGCATGGGCGGCTTCGGCGGCGGCATGGGCGGCTTCGGCGGCGGCATGGGCGGCATGGGCGGTTTCGGCGGCTTCTGATCACCCCGTTTTATCAGTCTGAATTTTCAAACGGTCATTTCTTTTCGGATTTGACCGTTTTTTTATTGGTTTCGGATTTGCAAACGCGCGCTTGTGATGATATATTGTCTTTCATTGTATAAATAACCCCCGAGGTGCGACACCTCACAACCCCACTCTCATTTCAGGAGCGAAACTATGAAGGTATTGATCGCGGTCGTCATGTTCCTTTTCGGGCTTTTCGTCGGCATTCTCGTCGTCCCGACGTTCAACGAGTTTTCCACGCCGTTATATCTGGAGGAGGAATACTCCACGCCGCGCATCAAGTCGATCCTGAGCGGATTCGGGGTCATCCTCCCGCTTGAGGCGTCCAACGTCAATCTCTTCACGAAGCAGGACGGGGAAAAGAAACAGGTGTGGATGAAATTCGAGTGTTCCGAAGACGTCAAGGACGAATTCGTGGCGCAGCTGAACTCGCGTCATTCCGGATTGTTCAACCGGGTCATCGAAACGCCGAAGATGATCGACGGCACGCCGATCACCTGGTGGTCCTACAGCAATACGTTCCACTACTATGAATTCAAGGATATGTGCGTGGCCTATGACGAGATCCTGCGGAACCTGTATCTTTATGCCGCAAACTGAGAGCCTGTTTTTTTGCTCCGCGGACGATTGATCCCACCCGTCGTATTCAAGTGGAATCAAGGCCTCCGGCCCCCGTTTTCATGCAAAAGGCCGGAAAAAGTGGAAAAAATATGGACTTTTTCGGAATTGGCGCTTGACAATACAGACTTTTATGCTTAATTTCTCTATGCGATTCATCTGAACCCTTTTCACAGAGGAACTCAAGGTATGGACAAATACTACTCGAAGACCCACGAATGGGTCAAGACGGACGGCGAAGAAGCCATCGTCGGCATCTCCGAATACGCCGCGGCCGACCTCGGCGACATCACGTTCGTCGATCTCCCCCGCGAAGGTACGGACCTGATCTGCGGCGACAGCATCGGCACCATCGAATCCGTGTCCGCATCCTCCGACGTCTATTCCCCCGTGAGCGGGACCGTTACCGCGGTCAACCACGCGCTCGACGACGACCCCGGCATCATCAGCTCCAGCGCCGAGGGGAAAGGCTGGCTCTACAAGCTCGACAACATCGACCCGACCGAGGTCGACGAGCTCATGTCCGAGGAAGAGTACGCCGAATATCTGGAAACCCTGTGAGGTGGACGCATGGCCGATCCCGTCCCCGCCAATCTCGCCGGTTTCTCCGATCTCGTCGACCTGAACGCCGAAGAGCCGTGGCGCATCTTCCGCATCATGTCCGAATTCATCGACTCGTTCGAGACCATGGCAAAGCATAAACGCCTCGTCTCCGTCTTCGGGTCCGCTCGCACGAAAACGGACGATCCCGTCTATCAGGACTGCGTCCGCCTCGGCGAACTCCTCACGGATGCCGGATACGGCGTCCTCACCGGCGGCGGCCCCGGCATTATGGAGGCGGCCAACCGCGGCGCGTGGAACAAGAACGGCGAGTCCGTCGGCCTGAACATCAAGCTCCCGATGGAGCAGCATCCGAACCCGTATCAGTCCGACTCCCTCGACTTCCGCTATTTCTTCGTGCGCAAAGTCTGCTTCCTCAAGTATTCCGTCGCGATTGCCGTCTATCCCGGCGGCTTCGGCACGCTCGACGAGTTCTCCGAAGCGCTCACCCTCATCCAGACCAGCAAAGTCCGCACCGTTCCGCTCGTGACGGTCGGAAAGGAATACTGGCAGCCGCTCTTCGACTGGTTCCGCGGCACCATGCTCCGCGACCGCATGATCAACGAAGACGACCTCAACCTTTTCTACGTCGCGGAAAACGCCGACGACGCGTTCCGCCATATTAAGCGCGTCCATGACCGGTGCGGCGTCAAGACGACGGTCCGGAAAGACATCTGAACCGAACAGCACATATCCTTTTTTCGAGGTGCGACTTTTTCATAAAAGATTCGCACCTTTTTTTTGTTTCAGGGCAGGGGGATATCTGCCCCCTCCTGTGTCCGAGCGGAGCCGGACACTTTATCAGTGGAGGCCTTGCTCCCCCCTTGCAAATTACCCTCCCCATTATCATAAATAATTTGCAAAAAAAATACAAAAAAAGTGAGAACATCGGCTTGTTTTTTGCTGTCTATAACAGTATATTGATAGCGTGTTATAGTTTCAATACCTTTTTTCACCTCAATACAGTCGGACAATCACGGAAAATATGTTGACCAAGGGAACAACATATACGACCTATAGGTCCTCTAAGTCCTATTAAGACTTATGGGAAATCAGCTCACGGGAAATCGCCTCGACAAACCATGGACGATCAGGCAAGCAAACAGGCAACTGCAAGCAAACAAACAATACATAACATATAACTCAACCGAAGGAGAAGCAGAATGTCTTACAAGTACTCTTGGACCGTCACATCGAACTACCACTACGATGCAACACTGACCACGGCTCTGATAAAGGATTACCTCGCCGATTGGCTGGATTCCAGCGGCAAAGATAACCACTTTTACAGTTTGTCCAACATGGGCAATCTCTCTATCTGGCCCTCCGACCGGGAGAAGCAGCACGATACCAGCTATCACAACTCGACGACAACGGATGAACCGATGGATCCGGTGCCCGCGAACTCGACTTACGAGTACTACGAGAACTTCAAAATGGCCACGGGTTTGAACTTCGCCGAATTGCGGAGCTCCGCGGCCGCGGCCGGATTGGCCTCGCACGCCTACATCCCGAACGGACTCGGGCTCGCCGACAACACCTCCGCCGGGAATATCACCTTCGACAAGAATGGCGAGATCGAATTCGCGGGCAGCAACACGCTTGCCCGTGATATCACCTTCATCGACGGCGGCTACGTCTATTTCCAGCCGGGACCGGGCGCTGGTTCGGGGAATCAGACCCTGACCGGATTGCTTGCCTCCAGGGATTTGGACAGCGTCTTCATTGCCAAGGTCGCCCGGGGCGGAAGCGTCACCCTATCCGGCGGCCAGGTCCGGCGGAATCTGCGGGAATTGTCCATCGCCGAAGAATACAACGGCTGGACTCCGGTGAGCAGCCAGACCGGTTCCGGCGTGCTCGTTGACGGCCTCGTGGTCCGCGGCGTGCTCAACAGCGTGTATGTGGCCAGCGGCGCGAGTGTGAACCTCCTGACCGTCGGGCTCGACAGGCAATGGTCCGGAAGCGACGTCAGCGCGTTCCTCTATGAAAGCAACGGCGTTCTCGTACCGCAATGGTGGGGTTCCCAGACCACCATGATCATTGCCTCGGGCGGCACCGCCACCAATATCACCCTCGGCAACGGCGGAACCGTGTATGTCTCCGGCCTGTCGGATACCGTGTCCAGCACATACAATTCGACCACGAGCAAGTGGGAATACACCACGCACTATGCCTCCGGCACGGGCGGCATCCTGAAGGACCTGAACATGGCGTCCAGCGGCGGCCTTCAGTTCGAGGGGATCACCGATCCCCGGGCGACCTGGAACTATCCGTCGAACGGTTATCTCAACAGCCGCTCCTACATGAGCGGATTCCTCGCGACCGCGCCGCAGAGCTCGTATGTCTCGTTCGGAAGCAACGCCAGCGGCAGCAATATCAACATCGGCAAAGGCGGCTCGCTCTATATCGACAAGGGCGCGAGAGTCAGCGCCATCTCCATGGGCGGACTCACCACCAGCACCACGTTCGTCAACAGCAGCGGCACCACCGACACGTGGATCGGGGACCGGGGCGCGAGCTTGCAGATCAGAGGCGGCTATGTCTCCGGCGTGGTGATGGACCCCGTCCTGCAGACCTTCGATTATTATTCCGCCGCCCATGACTATTTCTGGCTGTACTCGTCCTCCGTCTCGTCCAGCATGCAGAGCGCCTACTACGCATCGCATGGCGAATACCCCTCCGGTTCGGCGTGGGAATCCGCGGTCTATGCTTCCGCCAGCGCCGGCTACCGCCAGTACATGAGCGCCATGTACAATTCCGGCGCCGTCTATACGAACCTCGGCGACGACACGGCCTACAACCGCAGGTACGTCGGCGGCGACATCGGCGTGGCCGGCGGATGGATCATGAACGTCAGCGGATTCTCCTATCTCGGCGTCGCGGCGGATGTGGATGTGACAGTTTCGAACAACGTCAGCACCTGGAAGACGTACCAGTATACGGACGGCAACGTCTCCAAGGCCATCGGCGCCGTGAGCGCGACGCTGGATGTGACGGGCGGCGCCCATGTCTACAACGTGAAGATCGAAGGCGGCCGCGTCATCATGACCGGAGGGGGCGAAGTCAACGCCCGCTGGCACAGCAGGGAAAACAAGCAGAGCAACTACAACCTGGTGGAAGACCTGGACCTGCGGATCGGCGATGTGCTGGGACTCGGCAGTGCCTACCCGGCGGTCATCGAGTTCTTCGGCGAGGGCAGCGGCGGCTACAAACAGTATATCTCCTCCGGCGGCACCAGCGGTTATGTGGATTACACCTGGGACGCGATCGATCCGGGCGAGATACACTCGGTCACGGCCAGCAAAGGGCTGGTCGTTCACGCCAACTGGACGACCCATCAGGACTTCACCTACACCGGATCCGGCGCGGTCACATTCAACGGCCTCGGCACGGTCGTGCTGAAGGACAACCATTCGCGCTACTCGTCCGATTCTTACTACGGCACGGGGCCCTATCTCGGCTCGGCGTTCGACGAGTATTATTTCGGCGTGGTGAAGGGCGTGTACAACGAGGAAGACGGCGTGCTGGAAAACTACACCGTCCTCGATGGGGACGTCAGCAGCGGCGGCTTCGACTGGGAGGGTTTCCTGATGGTCGGCAGCGGCGGCATCGTGCAGAATATCGGTTCCACCTCGCCCCTGAAGACCGGCAACGACATCGTCAACAGCGACACATGGACGCCCTCGTACACCCGCGACAAATGCAAGGTCCTGACCGTGGTGGCGGGCGGTCTGGCGGACAAAGTGACGGTGAAGGGCGCGGTCAGCAACTTCGAGCATTTTGAATCGCAGTACACGGAAAGCCGCGCGGGCCTGCTGGTCTCCTCCGGCGGCACGGCGACGAACGTGACGGTCCTGGAAGGCGGCATCGCCATGGCGAAGGGCGGCACGATCGACAAGGTGTTCGTCGCCGCGGGCGGCGTGCTGTATCTCTCCGGCTGGGCGGGCGCGCATCAGGTGGGAGAGAGAGACAGCGATGGCCACGTCGATCTGTCGGGTCCGCAGTACATGGACACCACCGTGCTGAACGGTGTGCGTCTGGATTCCGGCGGACAGCTGACCAATACGCTGGACTATGGCTTCCGGAAAGGCAATGCGCCGAGCGTCATCGCCAACAAGGGCGGCGGCATCATGAACGGCGTGACCGCCAATGGCGTGGCGTACGTGAGCGGACTCGACTACGCGGGCGGCATCACGCTGACCAAGGATCAGCAGGCCATCGACGTGACCGTCCGCGGCTTCACCACCGTTACGTCCAGAGACGCCGAAGGCAACCCGACCGCGTGGACCACGACCATCGCCTATATGAACGTGAGCTCCGGCGGCATCGTGAACGGCGCGACCGTCGGTGAAGACGGCGCGCTCTACGTGAGCGACGGCGCGAACGTGAAGAACCTCATCGCGTCCGGCGGCCGCCTGATCTTCGGCAACAGCTCCGGCTGGAGCGATTACTTCCCCGGCAGCGCGACGGTGTCGGGCATCACGGTCATGGACGGCGGCATCCTGGAGGTGAACAGCAAGTTCGCGCTGAAGGCCACGGATATGCAGGTCAGGGAAAGCGCCGGCCTGGAAGTCAACATCGCGAAGAACGCCGACGAGGACCATGCGGTAACCGAGCTGAACGGCACGTGGACGGCCTCCTGGGGCAGCGGCACGTTCACCACCACTGACGGCGTACTGAGCGGCTTCGGCGGCCAGTTCGGCTTTGAGTACACCGATCCGATCTACGGCAGCAAATACACCTCCGCGCGCCTCTCCATGACGTTCCTGAACAGCGCCACGCTCCTCGACGGCGACATGCGCGGCTTCGGTTACTTCTCGGTCAGAGACGGCGCCAAGGTGCTGAACACGAAACTGAAGGGCATCACGGCGAACATCGGCGGGGGCGGATACGCCTCCGGACTTTTCGCCATGACCGATCCCACGAACAGCGCCTACCAGACCAATATCTACGTGTACGGCAATTCGCAAAAGGGCACCAGCGGGTTCGCGGAACAGACCGTGATGAGCGGCGGCTACATGATGGTCGAGGACGGTGGCTTCGCGAACGGCGTGACCATGCTCGCCCCCGAAGGCTACGAAGGGCCCGCGGGCGACAGCAAGAAGGTCGGCCCGGTCGAACTCGAGATCGTGGCGGGCGGCACGGTGAGCAATGTGTACGCCAGCGCCGGCGTCGTCACCGTTACCGAGGGCTCCAAGGACCCCGGCACGGGACCGTCGACGCTCTCCAACGCCGAGATCCATTCTTCCGCGATGCTCCTCGTGAACGCCGACGGCGTGGTGCTGGACGGCGCGCTGAAGCTCGCGGGCACGGTCGTGACCACGGCGGAACGTTATAAATACGTCGAGGTCCAGGTGACCGACCCGGATACGAACGAAACCTATACCGACTGGCAGCGTGTGACGTTGAACAACGCCGTGGCGGACGCGAAGACGCTCACCGTGTCGTTCGACCTGACCGAACACTCCGAGGGCTTCGAGACCGCGATGATCGACAACATGGCGAACCTCGACGGCGCGAAGTACGAATTCATCTACGTGAACGAAAACCAGGCGGCGGGCTCCTATGTGCTCGCCGGCAACGCGCAGGATTACAAGACCGGCGCGCTGAAGGTGGTGCGCGGCGGGAAATCCGCCGGGACCATCACCGTCAGCGACGGCTGGGGCGTCCTGCAGGTCGATGACGACCTGACCTACACCGTGAACCACAACGCCAACAACGAGCTCGTCTTCTCCGTGGAGAACACCGACGCGGTGATCGAGAACATCGTCGCCACCTCGGACGGCAAGGAACTGCTGAAGGGCAAGTGGTCCAAGTACGCGGTCAACATCAAGACCGAAGTGAACCAGTATTCCAAGTCCATCTGGTACCGCATCAAGCAGGCGGTGAAGCCCCAAACCCGCGGCCTCCTCCGCAGCGTCGTGGAGGTCGAAGACGACTGGATCGAACTCGACAACGAAAAGGGCATCGACATCACGGAATACTGCACGGTCGAACTCAAGGCGAAGAACGAGAACGGCAAGGATTCCGAGATCGTTGAATACACCGTGAACTACGACGCGTCTGCTCCGGTGATCGACGGACTCGCCCTCGTCTCCGGCGAAGCGTTCCTGACGCCCGGCGTGGAATCCGCGGTCTCCGTGTCCGTGACGGACGATCTGGACGCCGCTCCGGCGCTTCAGGTCAGCCTGAACGACGGCGAGTGGACGGATGTCGTCCGCAACGACGACGGGACCTACGTCTTCAACCTCACAGGCGGAATCGCGGGCTTCCAGCTGCGCGCCGTCGACCACGCCGAGAACGAGACCGTGCTCAGCGTGTCCGTCCCGGCCGACCCGGTCGCGGCGGCGGATGTCATCACCGTCACCAATCAGGACGTCACGGTCAGCGCGGAGTTCAGCGCGGATTCGACGCTGAAACAGTATTCGCTGGACGGCGGCGCGACCTGGCAGGCGTACGGGGACGGCGTGGTACTGAAGGACAATGCCTCCGTATCGTTCCGCGCAGGCAATATCCTCGGATATTCCGGCGTTACCACGCTTACGGTCGACTACATCGACAAGGTCGCGCCCGAAAAACCGACTGCGGCCGCCGACATCACCGAACTCACGAACAAGGACGTGACCGTGACGGCGACCTTCAGCGCGGATTCCGTGAAGAAGGAATACACGCTCGACGACGGCGCGACCTGGCAGGCATACGACGAAGGCGGCGTGATCATCATTATCAACGGCACGGTGGGCTTCCGCGGCACCGACGCGGCGGGCAACGTTTCCGAGGTCGCCACGCTCACGGTCGACAACATCGACAAGACCGCGCCCGAGGTCCCGACCGGACTCCAGGCCGCAGTCGTCGACCAGTCGGTCACGCTGAGCTGGACCGCGAGCACGGATGCAAACGGCGTGAAGGAATACACGGTCAAGTATTCGCACGACGGGCAGGAATTCACGGTCACGACCGCGGAAACGACGCTCGTGGTCGAAAACCTCGACTTCGCCACGTGGCAGTGGAGCGTGACGGCGGCGGATACCGTCGGCAACGTCTCCGAGGCGGCCGCGGGCGAAGCGTTCACCGTGGAACAGTCTGTCCCGGTCAACAAGTACATCGCGAAGAGCGACATCGACGGAAACGGCGTGTCGGACGTGATGTTTGTCTGGACCGGCAACAACTACCAGCACGGCTACTGGATGAACGGCACGTCCGAATGGCAGTCCGCCGGCAGCAGCCACCCGGCGGAGTGGGAAAACCTCGGCTGCCATGACATGAACGGCAACGGCAAGGCGGACTCCGTGCTCGTCGGCAATGTGGAATACGACGGCGTCAAGGGCGCGTACATCGGTTTCTATACCGACGCGATCGACAACCCGGACGGCAGCACGTGGCAGAACATCGGTTACCTGAACAACGCCGACGAAATCGCGTGGAAGAACGCGGTCGGCAACCTGACCGGAAACGAAGGCGCGAACTCCATCGTATGGTACGCGCCCGAACTGTTCGCGGTCGGCGCTTGGACCGACGGGACCGACAGCTGGGTCACGCTCAGCAACAGCTTCGGCGGCGACGCCTGGACGCTGGTCGGCTGCGGCGATTTCAGCGGCGACGGCAAGGATTCCGTGCTGATGAGCTACAACAACGGACAGCTGTTCTACACGGTCGGAACCGACGGCGTGGCGCAGTCGCTTGGCGGCGCCAACTGGTCCGGCTGGGAAGTCCGCGCGATCGGCGACTTCTCCGGCGACAAGAAGGACGACCTGGTCTTGTTCCACAAGGACAGCGGATCCGTGGTCATGCTCGCCGACGGCAACGCCGACAGCTACACGAGCATCGGCCAGCTCGACGCCGAAGACTGGTTCGTGGTCGGCGCGGGCGATTACGACGGCGATCAGAAGGACGACCTGCTGGTCCGCCAGTATTCGACCGGCATGCTCGGCTACTACAGCAGCGGCGACATGGCGCAGTGGAACACGCTCGGCTACGGCGTGGACATGAACTGGTCCGTCATCGCATAAGACCGCAAGCGGCAGCAGCAAACAATACCGGACTCCGACGGGCGATCCCCGCCGGAGTCTTTCCTTTTTGTCGATTTTTTGGAAGATTATTTCGTTCTCTGCTTGAAAAGCCTCGAAGTGAGGCTATATTTATATTCATTCTTTTTTTTGGATTGAGGCAAACGCAAATGATGTTCCGCACGACAGACATTTTTGAACAGCGCGACGGGGAACTCTCCGCCGCGGCGTCCGCGTCTGCCCGCGTTGCCTCCATTCGAATCCCGTCCGATGCCATTATCGACATTATTATTACCAAGGCCGCCCGTTGAAACCCTTTGCACAGGGAAGATACGGGTGGTCCGGACGTGTTTCCACCCGTATCCGGATGCCTGATTTTTCCTGAGCAATCCTAATACAAACCAACACAAGGATCGCAAGACATGGAAAACAAAGAACAGATCTCCATGAGAGTCCGTGAGCTCAGGGCTCAGAAAAACTTCACCGTCGAACAGATGGCAGAACTCCTCGGCGTCACGCCGGAGGAATACTCCCTGTTCGAAAGCGGAGCCAAACAGGCGCCGTTCTCGTTCTACTACAACTTGGCAGGACACTTCGGACTGGACGTTTCCTCCGTCATCAGCGGCGAGGCTCCGAACCTCGCCCTGTATACCGTCACGCGCAGCGGCGAGGGCTTCCCCTTCGTCCGCCGCCCCGAGTTCTCCTATCTGCACCAGGCGATCCGTATGAAGGACCGCACCGGCGAGCCGTTCATCGTCACCGCTCCGCCCGCCGGCGAGAACGAACCGCTTCAGTATTCCGAGCACAACGGTCAGGAATTCGTCCTGATCCTGTCCGGTTCGCTGAGGGTCTTCCTGCACGGCAAGGAGGAAGTCCTGAACGAGGGCGACAGCATCTATTTCGACGGCCGCGAGGCGCACGCCATGCAGGCCGCCAACGGCAAGCCCTGCAAGTTCCTCTCCATCGTCATGCACAGCAAATACGACGACGAAAAGCCCGACCGGTTCGCGTTCGTGCCGCAGCCCGTGGTCAAGGAACCCCCGTCCGGCAGCCGCCGTCTGCTGTATCAGGACTACATGGAGGAGGAGTGGAATCCGGACGGCACGCTGAAGAACGTGCGTTTCCATGTGCCGGACGACTTCAACTTTGCTTTCGACGTGGTGAACCGCCTCGCCGCCGAGTGCCCGGACAAGATCGCCATGAAGTGGGTCTCCAAGGACAAAGTCTGCCGTGACTTTACGTTCCGCGACATCTCCGAAAACGCCATGCGCTGCGCGAACCTGCTGCATTCCCTCGGGATCCGCAAGGGCGACCGCGTGATGCTGGTGATGAAACGCCACTACCAGTTCTGGTTCGTGCTGAACGCGCTCCACATGATCGGCGCGGTGGCCGTCCCGGCCTCCTGCCAGATGACCGCGCACGATTTCGAATACCGTTTCAAGAAGGCGGACATCCGCTATGTGGTCTGCTCCGCCGACGGCAACATCACGAAGGAAGTCGACGAGGCCGCCGCCGTGACCGGCATGACGCTCAAGCTCACGGTCAACGGACAGAAGGACGGCTGGCTCGACCTCGACGCCCTGTATCCGAACTTCCCCCCCGTCTTCCAGCGTCCCGCCGGCCACAAGACCACCGATCCGCTGCTCGTCTTCTTCAGTTCCGGCACGACCGGCTATCCGAAGATGGTCGAACACGACCACGCGTATCCGCTCGGGCACATCATGACCGCGCGCCACTGGCACAAGGTCAACCCCGACGGCCTCCACTTCACGGTCGCCGACACGGGCTGGGGCAAGGCACTCTGGGGCAAGATCTACGGCCAGTGGCTCTGCGAAGCCGGCGTCTTCACCTTCGACTTCGACCGGTTCCACGCCGCCGACCTGCTCCCGATGTTCAAGCAGTACCGCATCACCACGTTCTGCGCGCCGCCGACCATCTTCCGGTTCCTCGTGAAGGAAGACCTCTCTCACGTCGACTTCTCCACGCTCGAACACGTCACCACCGCCGGCGAGGCGATGCCCGCCGAGGTCAGCGAGGCGTTCGCGCGTGTTTCCGGCCAGCTCCCGTACGAGGGCTTCGGCCAGACCGAGACCACGCTCACCATCGCCACGCTCGCCGACATGAAGCCGCGTCCCGGCTCCATGGGCCGCCCGAATCCGCAGTACGAGGTCGTCCTGCTCGATCCCGAAGGCAATCCGGTCAAGACCGGCGAGACCGGCGAGATCTGCGTGAAGGCGGAACCGGACAATCATCCGTGCGGACTCTTCTGCCAGTACGTCAAGAATCCCGAGGACACGCGGAAAGTCTGGCACGACGGCTACTACCACACCGGCGACCAGGCGTGGCAGGACGAGGACGGCTACTTCTGGTACCAGGGGCGCGCCGACGACATCATCAAGACGTCCGGCTACCGCGTCGGTCCGTTCGAGGTCGAAAGCGTCCTCATGGAGCTGCCGTACATCCTCGAATGCGCCGTGACCGGCGTGCCGGATCCCGTCCGGGGCAAGGTCGTGAAAGCCACCATCGTGCTCGTGAAGGGCAAAGAAGGCAGCGACGAGCTCAAGGAAGAGATCAAGAACTACGTCAAGACGCACACCGCGCCGTACAAATATCCGCGCATCATCGAGTTCGTCGCCGAGCTCCCGAAGACCGTCAACGGCAAGATCCGCCGTGCCGCGATCCGCGAGCAGAACGCCGCCGCTTCGGCGGAAAAGAAGAGCTGAGGAGGCGAACGCCTCCACTGCGGCAGTGCCCGGCTTCGCTCGGGCACAGATAATCAGAATAGTCCGGGGAAAGCCATAAAAGTTTTCCTCGGGCTATTTGTTCGTTCAGGAGAAAAGAACCCCTGTCTCGAATATGGTTCCGGGGCAGGGGAGATTCTTTCTGAGGAAGAAGCAGGGCAGGGGACGGATCAATCCTGTGTAGGTTCGAAGTAGACTTTCACGCGACGCGTGCGCGGTCCGTCGTACTCGCAGAAATAGATGCCCTGCCAGGTGCCGAGCTCGAGACGCCCGTTGCGGAACGGCACGGTCTGGCAGAATCCGGTCAGGATCGCCTTCAGATGCGCGTCGCTGTTGCCCTCGCAGTGCTGGTAATACGCCTCGTCGTGAGGGATGAGCGAGGAGAGTTTCTGCAGGACGTCGTGCTTCACGTCCGGGTCGGCGTTCTCGTTGATCGTGATCCCGGCGGTCGTGTGGGGGCAGTAGATGTGGCACATGCCGCACGCCATGGACTGCGGCAGCACGCGGTTGACGTCCTCGGTGATGTCGATGATCTCGCAGTGACGGCTGGTCTTGACGAAGAATTCTGCCATGATGGCTGGTTCCTTTCGATGGATGCTGGTTTGATTCGATTCCGATAAATAATATACTGCGCGCGAACGTTGTTTACAAGCGCGTGAAGCGGTTTTGTGCCGGACAGGGCAGGGCTGATCCTTGATTCTTTCTTTTTGACGATCAGATTTTTGAGATGTCTTATTGAAACTAGTTTCAATAAAGTTTCAGAAAAGTTTCAATTTGAGCTTGACTTTAGCTGAGATGCGTACTATATTTTCCCGGATTCGGAAGGATGCCTCCGCAAACGGATTCAGGCGCCCGGATCCATCATCGGATCATACACTTCAAATCTCAAAAAGAAAGGACCGCGCATGAGCCGTTCGCCGCCCGATGTGTCGTACATTTGTACGACAGAATCCCCAGACACATCAACCTTATTGAACATGTACCCCATCCATAAAAACGTAAACGAAAGAAAGATGCGGACGTTATCATGAGTGAATACAACGAAGAGATCGGTTCAGATCATGGCATCGGTATGGACCAGATCCTGCGCGAGGCGGAATACGACACCGCCTCCTGGAAAAAGAATGACATGCCGGGAACCGAAACGTTGCGGCGGATGATCCTGCTGGCGGACTGGGCAAGCCGGGAGCCGAAACGCTGGGCCGCCTACAAGATGTTCTACTACGAGAGGGTGAGCAACCCCACCATCATCGCGCAGAGACTTCACGTGGCGGATCGCACCGCGCGGCGGTATCTGCTGCCCGTCCGGCTCGGCAGGCCCCTCCGACACAGAAGACGGACCGCGAAGAAGGCGCTCCGCCGTCTGTCACATCAGAGCAGAGGAGGTGGTGACCTCGGGCTGAATACGCTGTAAGTCCCCTCGATCTCAGATCATGGAACGTGTGTCCCGGCTATTCGGGATCCCGCCATGACCGGGCGTCCTGTCCGGAGCGATTATCCTTAGTATGGAAGCAACTTCGGGCAGGACGCTTTTTCTTATGCTTTGTCCGCCGGGGCAGGGGACGGTTCGTTTGGTGTTTCGGTTCCGTTTTCCGCAACGAACTGAGTATGGCACCGCATACAGACGTGATGCTCGAGGTCGAAGTTGTCTTTCGTGCGCGGCGTCAGGCAGTACGGGCAGCGCCGTCTGTTCAACCATGTATAGAGCAGATGCCACGGGACTCCGAGTGCGATGAACGCCGCCTCGAAGGTAAAGTATCCGTAGGGCAGTATCGGATAACGGAAGTCGAACCATCTGTCATAGCCGTGCATGCAATTCGCAATCAACCCGACGATCATCGCGGGGAAAACAAAAGTCTGGAGGAATCCTTCCCAGTGACTGGTGAGATTATCCATCTTCGCCAGCCAGCTTTCCGGCACGGGATACGTCCTGAAGATCATCGGCTGGCGGTCTTTTTTCTTCTTTCCGGTTAATTCGCGCAAGTCCGCGTGAATACATCTGCCCCGTCTGCCGTTGGTCAAATCCGCGATCAGTTCGGCGGGCACGAAGATGATCAGTCCGAACAGGATCACGCAGCTGAAACCGAATACGGCAATAACGAGAGGGAGGGCGATTCCATAGAATGCATCCGGAGAAAGAAATCCGAATGCGGCAAACGCGAGCGACGCGATCCGCCACGGTCCCACGATAAAAAAGAGCCTTTGGATGGATAAATGATGTGCTTTGATTCTCATTTCCCGTTTTCCGCCGGGGCAGGGGACGTTTCGTTTGGTGTTTCGGTTTCGTTTCCCGCGACGAAGTGGGTATGGCACCGCAGGCAGACGTGATGCTCGAAGTCGAAATTGTCTTTCGTGCGCGGCGTCAGGCAGTACGGACAATGCCGTCCGCTCCGCCACGCATAGAGCAGATGCCACGGGATCGAGAGGACGGCGAACAACACCGGATACAGATAGAAGCCGTAATCGTTCGGATCGCGCCAGTTCATATAATCCTCATATCCGCGCGTCAGGACATAATGAACAAACAGGAAGATCAGAACGGGATAAACGACAATCTGATCGAATGCGACCCCGCGGCCGTAAGAGTCTTCCATCTTTGAAAGGCATTCGGCCGAAACGGAAACCGTCCTGGCGACCTTCGGCGTGCCGTCTTTGTTGCGACGGAAACACGACGGTATGATGTCCCGGCGGAAGAACGCCGGAAACGGAGCGACGAAGATGTAACAGGCAAACGTGAAGACCGACAGAACGATGAATGCCGCTCCGCAGAACAGGAAAAGCACCAAAACACACGAATCCACATATCCGGCGATCGGCGCGACCGAAGGCCCCAGGTACGCCGAAGCCAGCGCGGCGGCAAGGACCAGCCAGCCGATCCGCCACGGCCCCAGGATCTCATTCGTTCGCCCGGATGATAATTCCATCTTGTCTGTCCCTATGGTATCCGGTCTGTTTGACCGGGTGCGTCGAGGAGTTTTTTCGCTTCCGGATGTCCGAATTCGGCAGCCTTGCGAAGAAGCGTCTCCGCTTCGTCCGCGTCTCCGTTCCGGTTGAGGATCAGCGCGAGCGAATATTGGGCATCCGCATGGTCCTGTTCCGCGGCTTTGCGATACCACTCGACGGCTTTCGGCTCGTCCTTTTTCGCTCCGAATCCGTCTTCGCAGCATCTCCCCATCCACATCTGCGCCTCGGCGTCGCCCTGTTCCGCGGCCGCGCGCAGTTTCGGCATGGCTTCGTTGATAAGCTTGTCCGCCACGGCGGGATCCTTCGGCACGCCGGTTCCGTTCCGATAACAGAACGCGAGCGCGCATTGAGCATAGGAAAGCCCCTGTTCCGCAGCAAGGCGGTACCATTTCGCCGCCTCCGCCATATCCTGTGGGACGCCGTAACCGTTTTTGTAACATTCACCGAGCGAGTATTCCGCATACTCCTCACCCTGATCCGCCGCCAAGCGGAACCATTTGACCGCCTCCGCCATATCCTGTTCGACGCCCATGCCGTTCTGATAGAATGCTCCAAGCATGAGTTCCCCTTGCGCGAGCCCCTGATCCGCCGTCATGCGGAACCATTTCGCCGCTTCTTTCAGGTTCTCGTCACCCTTTTCGGAATAATAGAGCGTGCCAAGGTTGAACTGAGAATTGACGTATCCCTGTTCCGCGGCTTTGCGGTACCATTTCCGTTCCTCGACAGGATCTTTCTCGACGCCGCGGCCTTCGCCATAACAAAACGCGAGGTTATGCATCGCCGAGGCAAGTCCGTATTCCGCCGCCTTGCGGAACAGTTCGACACCCTCTGCCTCCCGGCCGTTTTCGAGACAGTACAGACCCAGATTGTTCTGCGCGGGAGGGAATCCCAGGTCCGCCGCCCTGCGGAACCATTTCACGGCCTCGGCGGTGTCCTGTTCGACGCCCCTGCCTTTCATGTAACTGATTCCGAGGTTGTATTGCGCCTCGGGGAACCCCTGTTCCGCAGCCCTGCGAAACCATTTCACGGCTTCGGCGGCATCCTGCTCGAACCCGTCCCCGTTGAAATAGAAAGACCCGAGCGCGGATTGAGCCGGAGCACAGCCGAGTTCCGCCGCTTCCCGGATATACTCGACCGCCTGTTGTTTGTCGTATTCGACAAGGTCGAGTCCTGCTAGATACAATCTTTCGGCTCGTTCGGGATTCGGAGAAATGAAGAGGCGGATCACGGGAAGCCTCGATATCCTGCCGAGCGCGGGATCATCTTTGAGGATTCCCGTCACGATTAGCGTGAGCGCGGCGAGCAGAAGAACGCCGATGCTCAAAAAGATGATCTGGTGCGTGGTGCGGCTGTCCGGCATGAGGATACCCTGATTTGTTTGAACGGAACTGGATTTTATTATATTTATTATACACCGTCTCGCGCAGGAATGCAAGCGACAAAACATATTATTTGATGATGATTGGTCAGGGCAGGGAGGAGCAAATATAAAACTATAGGGCATCTCTAAAAATTCGACCGGATGGGTTTTCAGCGTATGGGCTAAAAGGCCAATGCAGGAAGATTTGAGCGTGGCTACCTGAAGGTAACCACCGAAAATCTTACCAGTTGGACTTTGTCCGGACGCGAAAAGCCGCCGAAAACCAATTTTTAGAGGTGCCCTATATCACCAGCCTCATTTTACGTTCTCCGGGGCAGGGGCGTTTGATAATACTTTGAGGTCGGATCAAGAAAAACCTTTTTGATATAAAAGACCAGCCGGTCGAATTTGAGAAGCTTCGATTTGAACGCATCGTCGCATTCGATCCTGCGGCAGCCGCGGCTGGAGACGTCGATCGGTCCGGCATAATCGGCATGGTCGATTTCGATGAACTGCTGCAGCCGCTTGTCGTCACAATACCTGTTGGCGCCGGTCTTTTTCTCGTCCCGATATCGCTGCAGGAACTTCGGGCGTTTCCCGTAAAAGACATGGAGACCGTCCAGTTTGCGCAGCTCGAGGTCTTCCATGGTCCGTTTCGTGATCCGGAAATCCCGGTCCATGAGGATCCGGAAACAGCTTTTCAGGACCGTTTCGTCCGTAAAGCCGTAAAAATAAGTCAAATTGACATTCCAGTACGCATCGGGATAACGGTCGTCCGGTTCATCCGCTTCA
>ONQZ01000065.1 GCA_900320095.1 uncultured Lentisphaerota bacterium | reverse complement strand
CCAGCAGAGCCAGGCGGTGCCGTCGTCGTCGATGAGGCAGGTCGGGTCGATGTCGTTCCAGCCCATGAAGCCGCTGGTCAGGTTGTCGACGACCACGGGCTTTTCGTAGGTCTTCCAGGGGCCGATCGGGTTGTCGGAGGTCGCGACGTTGATGGACTGTCCGCCGTACTTGTCGTTGCGGATGGTGACGTACCAGTAGTAGGTGTCGCCCTTCTTCACGACCTGCGCGGCCCAGCATGTGTTCTTCTGGCCGTACGGGAAGTCGGTGGAGGTGAGCACGTCGCCGTAGGACTTCCAGTTCACGAGATCCTTGGTGGAGTAGGCGCGCCACGCCTTGATCGTGAACATCTCGCGTCCGTGGGCGTCGTCGTGTCCGGCGTAGAGGTACAGCGTGTCGCCGACGACGAGCGCGGCGGGGTCGGCGGTCCAGACGTCCTTGAAGAGCGGATTGCCGGTGGTCTTAACGTCGACCGGGTTGGTCATCGTTCCGCCCGCGGAAGCTGCATCAGCAGCGCCGGCGAAGATGCCTTCCTTGGTCATGACGATGGGCTTCATGGTGCCGTCGGCGTTGTACTCGAGCTTGTCGATGCAGACGGAGCGGTTGTAGCTGCCGCCGCCGGGGAGCGTGCCGTCGTGGTAGAAGAAATACCACTGGCCGTTGAACTGCGCGATGCCGGGGTGGTTCGTGCTGGTGTTCTTGTTGCCGTCGCAGAGGATGCCCTTCGCCTCGAAGTGGCCCTCGATGCTGTCCGCCATGGCGTAGGCGATGCGCTCGGGCATGAACCCGGAGGCGTAGGTGAGGTAGTATTTGCCGTTGTACTTGTGGATCCAGGGCCCCTCGGTAAAGCGGTACTGTTTCCAGTCGACGTCAAGGCTCTTGACCGGGCCGTCGAGCTCGATCATGTTTTCCTTGAGCTTGGCGTAGTAGCAGTGGCCGTTGCCCCAGATGAGGTACGCCTGGCCGTCGTCGTCGATCATGACGGTCGGGTCGATGCACGCCCAGGAGTGCTGGGTGGCGAAGCAGTCTTCCGGCTTCACGAGCTGCTTGCCGATGGCGTCCTTGTAGGGGCCTTCCGGCTTGTCCGCGACGGCCACGCCGATACCCGCGCCGTTGGTGCTGGTGTAGAGGTAGTACTTGCCGTTGCGGGCGATCATCTGCGCGGCGTAGGCGGTGTGCGTGGTGTCCCACTTGAAGTCGGAAACGGGGATCGGGGCGGGCCATTCCGTCCAGGTCTTCATGTCCTTCGTGGAGAAGAGGCACCAGTCTTTCATGGTGTAGTTCGGGTTCGGGCGGCCGTTTTCGGCGGTGTGGTCGTGGCTGGTGATGAGCCAGAGCGTGTCGCCAATCACGACGGGCGCCGGGTCGGCGGTGTATTTGTGCTTGAAGACCGGGTTGTCGACCGGCTTGTATTCGCCGATGGGCTTCACGTCGCCTGTGGCGGAAGCGGACTGGGCACCGTTTGCAGCCATCTGGGCTTGACGGTTGCCGCGCCGTTCCTGGCGGCCGTCCTCGCGCTGCTGCGGGCGTTCCCGACGGGGGGTCTCGAGTCCGTCAACAATCTCCCGGCGGACAGCTCCGGCTTCCTGACGGCGTTGCCGCCGCTGTTCCTGGCGCTGTTGGCGGGGCAGGCCCTGTTGTTGCTGGTCCTGTGCTGCGAGCTCGACCGCCGTTGCGGACAGCGTGATTACGGAGAGGATGAGGATGGTACGTTTGAGGGAGAACATAACAGGGGATCTCCTTTCTGTTCAGTTGAATTGGATCGGATGGTACGTGATGAGATTCAGGCTAAAACGGGCGTCCGAAACGAGTCCGGACGCCCGGTGTTACCCTTGGCGGGTCTGGTCAGACGGGCTGATCAGAGGTTGAAGCCTTTTTTGAGGTTTTCGCCGGCGTCGTTGAGCGCCTTTCCGAGGTCGCTGCCGAGGCTTTCGCCGGATTTCTTGAGGTTTTCGCCAGCGTCCTTGCCGGCTTTCTCAAGGTCGTCGCCGAGGCTTTCGCCAGCTTTCTTGAGTTTTTCGCCAGCGTCCTTGCCGGCCTTTTCAAGGTCGCCGCCGAGGCTTGCGGCGGCGTCCTTGGCATCTTCCGCGCCCTTCTTGAGGTCTTCGACAGCCTGTTCGAAGAACTTCTTGACGGCGGGCTCGGTCGCCTTCTTGATGTCGTCGGCTTCCTTCGCGCTCTTCGCGGCTTCACGCTCGACGACCTTGTTGAAGGCTTCGATCTGGGCTTCGGTGAAGCCTTTCGCCTTGGCGTAGTGCTTGCCGATGGTCTGGTAGACAATCTTGCGCGTGACGGCGGTGTCGGCGGGCTTGTTCTTGCCCTTGTCGAACTCGTCGATGGACGCCTTGATCTCGGTGATGATGACGCCCTGTTCGTCCGCGTCGATCTCAAGCGCGGTCATTTCCTTGTTGGCGATGTCGGTGGCGATGAGTTCCCAGTGGTACGGCACGGGATCGGTCTCTTTGTCCTTCAGCGCGCTGAAGTCGGCGAAGCTGGCGTAGATGAGCGCGACGAGGACGAGGAGGAGTCCGCCGGCGACCCAGGAGAACTTCCACGGGGTCATGTCGACCGCCTTGGCATCCTGCTGGACGAACGCTTCCTTGCGCGGAGCGACGAACGACCAGATGCCCATGATGGCGACGAGGATGAGGAAGACGATGGTGTCGACATGGTAGATGTTCATGCCGCGGGTGACCTTCTGCACGGTGGCGGGATCGCCGAACGTGAGGAAGGCGATCAGGACGACGCCGACGAAGAGGGCGACGTTGGCGGCCATCTTCGGCACGAACTTGGTGAGCATGCCGACCACGATGATGGCGAACAGCGGAATGTTGTAGATGCCGTTGGTCTTCTGGAGGTAGTCGAAGATGCTGGAGGTGTTCGCGAGGAGCGGAGCGCCGCACATGCAGAGGACGGCGATGATGAGGCCGAAGATACGGCCGGAGCGGACGACCTTCCTGTCTTCCGCCTGCGGATTGATGAGGCCCTTGTAGAAGCCGATGCTGAACAGCGTGCAGGAGGAATTCAGCGCGCCGTTGAAGCTGGAGAGGACGGCGCCGATGAGGACCGCGCCGAAGAAGCCGGCGAGCCAGTTCGGGAGCACGAACGTGACGAGCTTGCCGTAGGCGAGCGCGGAGGAGTTCATGTCGAGGTCAAGCAGGCCCTTGCAGGCGAAGTAGAACGCGATCATGCCGGGGAGCACGAGGTACAGCGGGCCGAGGAGCTTCAGGAGACCGCAGAGCAGGACGCCCTTCTGGCCTTCGGCGAGGCCCTTCGCGCCGAACGTGCGCTGGATGATCTGCTGGTTGGTGCACCAGTAGAACATGTTGATGATGAGGACGCCGGTGAAGAGGGTGCCGAACGGGACTTCGGATTTCGGACGGCCGAAGGTGTTGAACATGTCGGCGTGGGCGTTTTTGACCTCGGAGAGGGACTGCATGAGGGAGAGTTCGCCGCCGTTGATCGCGGAGACCTTGCTCAGTGCGAAGAACACGATCATGAAGCCGCCGATGAGAAGGCCGATGCCGTTGATGGTGTCAAGCACGGCGCAGGTGCGGAGGCCGCCGAACAGCGAGTAGGCGCAGCCCATGAGGCCGATCAGCCAGATCGCGATCCAGAGGATCGCCGTGTCGCTGAGGCCGGGGAGAAGCGTCTGGAAGTCGAGGATCTGCTTCAGGGCGACGGCGCCCGTGTACAGGATCAGCGGGAGCAGAAGGAAGACGTAGAAGAACAGGAAGATCGCGTTCGCGATCGTGCCCGTGGACTTGCCGTAACGAAGTTCCAGGTATTCCGGCACGGTGGTCACGCCGCTCTTCAGGAACTTCGGAAGGAAGAACCATGCCATGGCGACGAGGGAGACCACGGCGACCACTTCCCACGCCATCACGCAGAGGCCCTGGCGGAACGCGGAACCGTTCAGGCCGACCATCTGTTCGGTGGAGAGGTTGGTGAGCAGCAGGGACGCCGCGATCAGGGGATACGTGAGGCTGCGGCCGGCGAGGAAGAAGCCGGTATTCGAGCCAACGTCTTGTTTTCGCACGATGAACCAGGTGAGGGCACCGGCGAAGGCGAGGAACAGGATGAACGAGACAATCGTCATTTCTTGTGCTCCGGGTTTGTGTTTTTATATTTAGGTTAGGGATTTCGATGGGCTAATATATCATGCGTGCATAGAGAAATCAAGAGAGAAGGAAACATTTTTCGGCTTTTTTCAGCTTTCTGCGTGCTTTTAACGTTAAAAAAACGTGAAAAAGACGGTTTCCCGGTCAGATGGAAGCGGTATTACGCAAAGGGGCTGCAGCAAAACCTCATCGCCCGGCAACAGCTCCAATGCTTTTTTCGAGGGAGGGCCTTCTGTTTTGGACCCGGTCCCGAAGAGACAGATCAGAAGCTGTAATCCGGAAGATCACTCGGAGACCTGCAGAAATCCTTGATGGCCTTATCCTCATACCATTTCATAGAGCGATTGCCTTTTGCATAGCCGACAGAACCATCGCCTCGGACAAAGTTAAAGTAGCTGGAAGAGGAGTGGTTGTTCGCACCGTCGGCGGCCACCGGAGACAAAACAGCGTCAAAGGCAACTTGTCCGTCGCACCACTGATAGCTGACGTGGCCGGAGAGGGACTGGCCCCGTATAGCGGCAGAGACTTTCTTTTTGTAGGGACAGATGACATCTTTCGGGTCGCTCAGAAGTTCGGCGTCAAAGAGGAGCGTAAAGGCTTTGCAACTGTCCGCGCCAAGCCATTTGCCGCCATCTATGGGTCTCTCATACATCTTGGCTTCTTCTCCTATGGGGTCAGTATAAGCTCTCCTTAAAACAGTCTCCGTTCTGTAACTTCTGACGGTCGGATACCAGTCGTCATAGCTCATGGCATACTGGAAGAAGGCTTTGCCGATCTGGGAAAGATTGGCGGTGCAGTTGATCACTCTTTCATGTTCCCTGACGCGGATGAGGGCGGGGAGAAGCATCAAGCCAAAAGCGACAACAACTCCTACGAGCACAACGAGAAGCTCAGCCAAAGTGAAGCGTCTGATTTGTTTTTTCATGATCGGTTTCCCGTGTTTAGGGAACGGGACTGCCGCATCACGCAGAGGTTTTGCGGCAGTCCCCGGATTGCGCTCATCGGAACGCGGAAAACTTACTTGATCTCGACGATCTCGATACCCGCCATGCGGGCGAAGTCTTCCATGTATTCCGTGGTGAGGGACGGCGCGTTCACGCTGTGGTGGGCACCGCCGGCTTCGATCCAGCGGCGCGCGCCTTCGTGCAGGTTCGGCTTCGGGATCCAGACCGTGCTGGCGACCGGGAGCTTGGCGAGCTTCTTGTCGGGCTTGACGATCTCGAGCTCGTTCACGATCAGGCGGAAGTGGTCGCCGAGGTCGATGACGGTGGCGTTGATCGCCGGGCCTGGCTTCGTGGTGAAGACGAGGCGGGCGGGGTCGGCCTTGCCGCCGATTCCGAGCGGATGGACCTCGAGGGAGGGCTTGCCGGCCGCGATGGACGGGCAGACCTCGAGCATGTGCGCGCCGAGGACGCGCTGGCGGTTCGGCTCGAAGTGGTAGGTGTAGTCTTCCATGAAGCTGACGCCGCCGGGGAGGCCGGCCGCCATGACTTTCGCGGTGCGGAGGAACGCGGCGGTCTTCCAGTCGCCTTCCGCGCCGAAGCCGTAGCCCTCTTCCATGAGGCGCTGGCAGGCGAGGCCGGGGAGCTGGTCGAGGCCGTAGAGGTTCTCGAACGTGGTGGTGAACGCGGTGAATCCGCCGTCTTCGAGGAAGGCGCGGAGACCGATTTCCTGCTTGGCGGCGGCGAGGAAGGACTTCTTCTCGGCGGCGCCTTTCTTCGGCACGGTGTAGAGGTCGAAATACTTCTTGACGAGCTTTTCGGCTTCCTTGTCGGTGACGGCGTCGATGAACTTCAGGACGTCCGGCACGGCATAGCCGTTGCAGGAGTAGCCGAACTGGATCTGGGCGGAGACCTTGTTGCCTTCGGTCACGGCGACTTCGCGCATGTTGTCGCCGATGCGGGCGACCTTCATGGTCTGGGAGTCGGCCCAGGCGGCGGCGACGCGCGCCCACACGCCGATCTCATGCTGGACGAGCGGGTCGGCGAAAAAGCCGTTGACGACCTTGCGGTTGATGCCGAGGCGGGTGCAGATGAAGCCGAACTCGCGGTCGCCGTGGGCGGCCTGGTTCAGGTTCATGAAGTCCATGTCCATGGTGGACCACGGGATGTCCTGGTTGGCCTGGGTGTTCAGGTGGAGCATGGGCTTGTGGAGGATCTTGAGTCCGTTGATCCACATCTTGGCGGGGGAGAAGGTGTGCATCCAGCAGATGACGCCGATGCACTTCGGGTCGGCGTTCGCCTCCTGAATGGCGGCGACGACTTCCTCGTTGAGCTTCACGGTGGGGACCCACTCGATCTTGATCGGGATCTCTTTGGAAGCGTTGAGCGCCTTCACGACTTTTTTCGCGTTGTCGGCGACCTGCTTGAGCGGGCCGGGCCCGTAGAGGTGCTGACTGCCGGTGATGAACCGGATACGATACTGACTGAAATCAATTTTGGCCATAGTAGGCATCCTTTCCGTGTTTACGGTTGTAATGTTTCTGGATCAGAGAATCTTTCAGACGCGGGACCTTGGGGTTCACGCACTCGGTGACGAACGCCATCTTGCAGAGTTCTTCGAGGACGCGGGCGTGGTAGACCGCCTTTGCGGCGGTCGCGCCCCAGGTGAAGGGACCGTGGCCGGCGACGAGCGCCATGGGGATCTCGGCGGCGTTCAGCTTGTGCTTCTTGAAGCAGTCGATGATCTGAAGGCCGGTCTCGGTCTCGTAGTCGTTGCGGATGCGGTCGTCCGCCATGAACTCCGTGCAGGGGATGTCGGCGGCGAGGTGGTCCGCATGGGTGGTACCGTACAGGGGCACGGCGCGGGCGGCCTGCGCCCACGCCACGGCGAACGTGGAGTGGGTGTGGACGATGCCGCCGACGGACGGGAACGCCTTGTACAGTTCGAGGTGGGTGTTGGTGTCGCTGGAGGGACGGAGCTTGCCGTCGACGATCTTGCCGTCGAGGCCGACGATCACGATGTCTTCGGGCGTGAGCTTGTCGTAGTCGACGCCGGACGGCTTGATGGCGAAAACGCCTTTCTTCCGGTCGATGCAGCTGACGTTGCCGAACGTATAGATGACGAGGCCGAGCTTCGGAAGCTCCATGTTCGCCTCGTAGCACTCTTTGCGGAGGGATGCGAATTTCATGGATCAGAGCCCTTCCTTCTCCATCGAGCGGCCGAACCGGAGATAGCGCTGGTAGAGTTCTTCGTACAGCTGGACGACTTCCTTGTTCGGGGTGTACTCGGCATCGAATCCGGCGCCCATCTTCTCCATGGCGTCTTCCACGCGGGCGTAGTGTCCGGCGGCGACCGCGCCGAACATGGCGCTGCCGAGCGCGCAGGTCTGGTCGCAGGCGGCGATCTTGATCGGGAGGTTGAAGACGTCAGCGCACATCTGCATGATGAACGGGGACTTGCGGCTGATGCCGCCGGTCATGATGACGTTGCGGATCGGAATGGACTGCGCCTTGAAGTGGTCGATGATGGCGCGCGCGCCGTAGACGGTGCTTTCGGCGAGGGCGCGGTAGACCATCGGGGCGGTCGTGCCGAGGTTGAGGCCGCAGATCGCGCCGGTGAGCTTCTGGTTGGCGTTCGGGGTGCGGCGGCCGTTGAACCAGTCGAGCGCGAGGACGCCGGTGGTGCCGACCGGGATCGTGGCGGCTTCCTTCTCGAGCTCGGCGATCTTGATGTCGCCAGCGTAGGAGAGGAGGCGCTTGAACCAGGCGTAGACGTCGCCGAACGCGGACTGGCCGGCTTCGAGGCCGATCATGCCGGGGATCACGGAGCCGTCCACCTGGCCGCAGATGCCGGGGATGCAGGAATTGACCTGGGGAGCCACGAGGATGTCGCAGGTGCTGGTGCCGCAGACCTTGACCAGGTCGTAGGCGTGGATCTGTGCGCCGACCGCGCCGAAATGGCAGTCGAACGCGCCCGCGGCAACCACGACGTTCGTGGTGAGGCCGAGGCGGTCCGCCCATTTCTGGGAGAGCTTGCCCGCGGGCTTGTCGCCGGTCACGGTGTCCTTGAACAGGCGGTCGCGGAGTCCGGCGAGCATGGGATCGAGCCCGGCGAAGAATTCCTCCGGCGGAAGTCCGCCCCAGCTTTCGTGCCACATCGCCTTGTGTCCGGCGGCGCAGCGGCTGCGCGCCATCTTCAGCGGGTCGATGTTGCCGGTCAGCTCGGCCGGGATCCAGTCGCAGTGTTCCACCCAGCTGAACGCCGCCTTGCGGACGGCTTCGCTCATGCGGAGGGTGTGCAGGATCTTCGCGAAGAACCATTCGCTGGAGTAGATGCCGCCCTCGTACATCGTGTAGTCGGTGCCGCCGTGCGATTTGGCGTAGGCGTTGATCTCGTCCGCCTCGAAAATGGCAGTGTGGTCTTTCCAGAGGATGAACATGGCGTTCGGGTCGTCGGCGAATTCCGGCAGCATGGACAGCGGGACGCCTTCCTTGTTCACGGCGCACGGGGTGGATCCGGTGGTGTCGACGCCGATGCCGATCACGCGTTCCTTCTCGATGCCCTGCATGACGCCCTTGACGACGACTTCGAGGCTTTCGAGGTAGTCCAGCGGGTGCTGGCGGAACTGGTTGTTCGGAGCGTCGCAATATTTGCCCTCGCTCCAGCGGGGATAGTTTTGGACGCAGGAGGCGAGGATCTCGCCGTTTTCCACGTCGACCAGCACGGCTCTTACGCTGTCGGAACCGAAATCAAGTCCGATCGTCAGTTGACTGCTCATGGTTTTCTCCTTCTGGGATGTTTGTTGTATGGTGAATCTTATGTTGGGTCGCTGTTCAAACGGGTGGTGAATTGAACGGAAGAACGGGGCACGGTCGGGGAGGACGCCGCACGAGACTCCGCGGCATGCGGCGTACTGGAGTCCAGCCCGCCCGGCTCGAATCCGGCGGCACGGTATCCGTTCCGCGCCTCGGTTTCCTTCGCCGGGGCTTCGCGCAAAGACGATGCAAGCCCTCCGCCCGAGGCGATGCGCGCGCTCCGCGCGTCCAGGGGCAGTACTGAGCTCGAATCTGTGCTTGTTTTTCCGGTCATAGGCCCGTCTTAATCTCGTTAATAAAATGTTTCATGCTGAACTATACCACGAAAACCGCATAAAATCAACCGGAAAACGTGTTTTTTTGTCTCTTTTTTCTCGTTGACGATTGTAAAAGTAAACGCACAGCAGGCAAAACGAAGTGAGCGTTTAGTATTACAAAAGAGGGACTGAGCATTTAGTGTTACAAAAGCAGAGGTT
>ONQZ01000045.1 GCA_900320095.1 uncultured Lentisphaerota bacterium | reverse complement strand
CCGACGTTGCTGACACAGGTCAGGGAAGCCGACAGGTTGGTAATCACATCAAATTTACCGTCGAGGGAAACCAGAAACGCGCTCACCGAGGCCAGCATCTTTTTGAACTTCGACCGCGGTTCGGATGCGGACGCATCAGCCCCGGACGGTTTCTTTCCGATTCCGTCGAGGTCGTCTTTTGCCGTTCCGGCTGACTGGTTGTGTGATGCCGCCATGGTCTGCTATCTGAAAAACAGGGATAAAAAGTGACAATATTGATTGTATAATGTACTTCAAAAAACGTTTTTTTCAAGACGGGAACACTTTTATTCAGGAGTTTCCCGGGGAAACCGTCGGATCAAAACAGTCTGCCGGCAAGAATAATCAGGGCGTCCTGAGGTCAAAGAAACGAACCGGCTTGCGCGACTGGCGCGAGATCTTCGCGCGCGCCTGCTCGAACGGGATGATCTCGACCGGGACATGGATGCGGATGCGCTTGTAGAGCTGTTCGGAGATGAACTGCGCGGTGCAGTCCGGATTGCGGACCGCGGCGAACACGCGCACCTCGTCGCTGAGCGCGCTGCCGGATGCCTCCATGTAGTAATCGGAGACGTCTTCGAGGCTGTCCAGCACGGTGAAGAACGAGTTCGGAAAGAGGGTGGTCCCGCGGATCTTCAACATCTGCGCCTTGCGTCCGAGGATCGGCCCCAGACGGCGCGTGTTGCGTCCGCAGGAGCAGCGTTCCTCCGGGATCAGGAAGGACACGTCGCCCGTGCGGAACCGGATTAGCGGCATGCCCGTCACGCGGAGCGGCGTCACCACGACTTCGCCGACCTTGCCCGGCGGGAGCGGATGCCCGTCCGGGTCGACGATCTCGACCACAGCCAAATCGGCCGGCGGATGCCCGCCCGCGCACGCCGAACACTCGGTGAAGCTGGTCACGATCTCGGAGGAGGCGTAGGTGGAATGCGCCGCGCCGGGGAAAAAGCGGTCGAGTTTCCGTCCCAGCGGCGTGAGCTGCAGGTCGCGGGTGCGGAGCGGTTCGCCGATGCACACGAGCGTATGCACGGACGAGGTGTCGAAGCCCGTTTCCGCGAGATACTCGCCGAGTTTCGCCAGGAACGACGGGACGCCGACGATCGCGCCGGGCTGCGTCAGGCACATGACCTCGGCGTGGCTTTCCAGCGTGTTCAGACCGTTGCGGATCGCCGTCGCACCCATCTGGATCACGCCCGAATAATAGGCAAGTCCGGCGATGAAACACCGGTCGATCGTGCAGGTCAGCAGCACGCGGTCGCCGGGCATGATCCCGGCGGCGAGGAATCCTTTTGCATCGTTGTAGCCGAGGCGGCGCAGGTCGCTCTCGCTGTAGGAGATCCGGCACGGACGCCCCGTGGTCCCGCTGGTGAAGCTGATGTCGGCGATCTCCTCGGGCGGCAGCGCCACGAAGGAATCGTTGAACTCCGCCAAGTCGGCCTTCCCGGTCAACGGCAGTTCGGCGAGGGATTCGATGGTGACGGGGCGGTCCGGGCGGTCGCGCAGGACGCGGCGGTAATACGGCGACTTCGCGCGGCAGTACGCCACGTGCTCGTTGAGCAGACGCGTCTGTTCCGCGCGAATCACTTCGGGTTCGGCGAAATCCAGCCGCCCGTGTACATCAAATTCCATAGTCCCGCCAATGCTTCTGCAGGCACAAAAAACCACGGGACGGACGCCTGCGGTTCCGCCACGCGCGAAAAAACGACCGGAGGAACCGTGAACCGTTCCTCCGCATGCGTTCGTCAATAAATATACATCAATTCAGACGTTTTGCAAACGCCGGAGCCGCTTTTTTCAGCTCAAACAGGAATAACGGTTACATTTTCTTCAGCGCGGCGAGCCCGGCGTCCATGATCGACTTCGCCTCAGCCGGGAAAAGAATGCAAAGGACAGCCGCCACGTTCACGATCACGCAGAGCCAGAAGACCGCCATGAACGACAGTTTTTTCCATTTGTGGTGGAAACACCCCTGCGCGAACAGTGAGCCCGGCCAGCCGCAGAAGAGCTCCCAGAAATGAAGCGTGGCCTCGGGGATGCGCCATTCCTGACGTTCCGCCAGGCGTTTGTCCTCGCGGTAGAACAGGATCTCCAGCAGGCTGTTCAGCACAAACGCCAGCGCGAGGCCGGGGAGCGGATGCCGCAGGGCAAGCGAAAGCCCCGCGCCCGGGATCACGGCAAGCGGCCAGAATCCCGCCAGCCGTGCGACAAATGTGAGTTTCTTTTTCCCCGCTCCGACCGGATTCCGCCCGGACGAGGCATTCCTGGCGGAGCCTGCGCGTCCTTTTCCGTACGTCATGGGTCCGTTCACTTCGGCTGGTTCTTTTTCCATTCCCTGTACTTGTCGAGTTCGGACTGGAACGACGAGATCACCAGCGCGAAGACAGCCGCGTCGTCCGTGAATCCGAGCAGCGGAAGGAAATCCGGGATGATGTCGAGCGGAGAAACAAGATACGTTACCGCGAATCCGATGGACGCGGCGAGTCTCCACGGGATGTTCCGGTACTCGCCCGACCAGTAATCCTGAAGGAGTTCCCAGGTCAGCCGGAACGATTCGAACTGTTCGCCGAGATGCGTCGATTTCCGTTCCGCGGTCTCGCGTTCGCGCTTCAGCTGCTCCATATCCTCTTCCGAAAAACCGTCCGTGCCATGTTCGAACGTGGCTTTGACTCGTTCCCGGTCTTCCGGGTTCAGTTCGTTCTTCATATTCGACGTGTCCTGTTTTTGACGCATGATTGTTCGCACCGTTTCCAATAATGTAACCTATTTCAGCCGGATTTCAAGCGGGAAACCGTTTTTTGTTTTCCGGGTCCGGCGGCGCGGGATCAAAAAAAGACCACCTCCGCCGGGAAGTGGCCTTTCGTATGATCTCTGAAGTATGGAGGATCGGCTCAGAACATGCCGGGACCGAAGCCGCCGCCGAAACCGCCGGGACCGAAGCCGCCGCCGAAACCGCCGGGGCCCATCGCCATGCCGTTGTCGAAGCCCATGCCGGGGCCGAAGCCGTTGAATTCCATCGGTTCCATCGGGGCCGGGAAGGAATTGGTCTGCATCGTGGTGACGGTCGCCGCTTTCTCCGCCTTTTTCGCCCGACGTTCTTCCGCACGCTGGGCGCGGCGTTCCGCGGCGCTCATTCGGGTCGCCTTCGTCTCGCTGACGGTCGTCTCTTTGGCGGGCGCATCCACGGTCGGCGGGAAAATCTTCGTCAGCGCGAAGAGCAGGATCGGGAGCGCGGCGACGATCAGGACCAGAGCGGTCGTGCTGTTCATTTTGGAATCGGTATTTTTCGTATTGAAGGAAGTGTTGTTCATGGCAGGTCTCCTGGTGTTTCAGAGGTTTGTTTTTTGTATCGTTTCTAAATCAATTAACGCTCCCCGGCCGTTTTTATTGTGCGGAATCGAAAAAAACAAAAGAGTTTTTTCTTTTCCATGCGTACGCGATTAGAAGATGTAATAACAATGATGTTCCGCCGTGCATCGGAATCCGGCCGGGCCCGGAGCAATCTCTCACGCCGCGGTCCCGCCTCGTATGAACCGTTTTTCGCAATGCCAGATACGCGGACGGGAAATTTCTAAAAGAATCCGGAAACTCATTTGAAAAAACGACAAAATCGCGCTATAGTATGCGAAAAATGATTCCGGCAAACTGTCCGGTCCATCTGTTTTTGCTTAGAATCAACTTTTTTCAATATCCACAGCATCACGAAAGGATCACACCATGGGAATCGTCATTTCCAGCGGGACCAGAACCGTCACAAACGGACAAACGCTATTTCAACCAAATATTACGAATTCCGGCGTAGTCATCATTTCCTCCGGGGGCAAAGTCACCGATGCATCGATTATCAGCGGCGGCAGAATAATCGTTTCCTCCGGCGGCTCGGACAGCGGCTCCATCGCCTTTAACGGCGGATTGCTTTATATTCAGCCCAGCGGCTTCGTCTACGATCATGAGGTTTACGACAAGGGCTACGTCAGCGCCGCGGGCGGACGTGTCTTTGACACCACGGTCGGGCACAGCGGCTCGCTGGACGTCTTCGGCTGGTCCAGCGGCGGCTCCACGGTGTATGGCTACACAAGCTATGTCAACATTGTCAGCGGCGGACAACTGGTGCTGTGTTATTATGCCACGGGAAGCGATGTCAGGGTATTGTCCGGCTATGTTTACGTTTCCAGCGGCGGATACCTTCAGGAAGCCACCATCGGCAACGACTTCGGCTCTTCGAAGGGCGCCGAAGTCCATCTCAAACCCGACGGCTCGGGGCATCTCAACAGGATTTATTCCAACGGGATCATGACTGTCAGCAGCGCCGCCTCGGCCACGTCGACCAAGGTCTACTCCGGCGGCTCGCTCGTCGCGACCAACGGCGGAGTTATCAACTATACTTCCGCGCTCGGCGGCGTGGTCTATGTCCTGCCCGGCGGCAAGGCCAACAACACGATGATCGAAAGCAACGGCGGGTTCTATGTTTCCGCGGGAGCCAACTGCTCAGCAACGACCGTCACGTCCGGCAGGATGTATCTTCTGAGCAGCGCAACCGCGTCTGAAACAACGCTGATAGCCGGAAAATTCGTAAACTACGGAAAAAGCTACGCCGGCACGTTCAGCGGCGGGACCACATACCTGAGCGGCGGTTCCTCCTACCAGGAAAAACTGCTGGGCGGCGTCATGGAGGTCAGCTCATACGGCGGCAGCAGGGGCTATGCGAACGCCCTGACCATCCAGTCCGCGACGGCCTACCTCAACAGCGACACCAGCCTCAATGTAGGCACGGTCAGCGCCGGCGGCAAACTCTATGTGTACGAGGGCGCACGCGCCAGTGCCGTCGATGTGAAGACCAGCGGCGCGGTGTTCGTCAAGTCCGGCGGATACATTTCCGGCGGCGGCATCTACGGCTCCGAAACGATCATGTCCGGCGGCAAGGCGGAGAAGATCAACGTCCTGCTCCTCGGCAATCTGGATGTGCGGGGCACGGCAGAGAACTGCCAGATCTTCAGCGGCGGCACCGTCGACGTCAGCGGAGCATTTGTCAACGGCTCGGCGGAGGCGGGCGCGAAGATCAACGTCCTGTCGAACGGCACGGCGACGATTGCCCGGACGAGCGGCTTAATCGCGACTGTATCCGAAGGCGGTATCCTCTATGTCTCCAACGGCACGGTCCGTTCCGGCGATCTCAAGGGCGGATATATGAACCTCAGCTCGGGCGCGTACCTTTCCCGCGGCTATGTCTCTTCGGGGTCGCTGATCATCGGCAACGGCTGCAGCGCCGCCAATGTCGATGTCATAGGGACCGGGCTTGCGTCCTCCTCTACGGCAAAACTGCTCGTCACCGGAAACGCAAGGACGAGCAAAGGATACATCCTCGGCTCGCAGGCAAGCCTTCAGGTGTATTCGAACGGTTTCGCCGACAGCATGTGCATTGAATCCGGAGCCTCGGCGACGATCGAGGGGACTATCGACACATGCTTCGTTTCCTCCGGCGGAAAGATCATCGTTTCCTCCGGCGCGGTCGCCAGCCGCACCACCATCGGCAGCGGCGGAACCATGACGACGGTCAGAGGCGCGCTCGCGACCATCACCATCATCGGGACCGGCGGCGAACTCGTGCTCAGCAGCGGCACGGCCAATACGGTCAATATCAACGGCGGACTCCTGACGGTCTCCCACGGTTCGGCAACGGACTGCCATGTATGGGAAGGCGGCAGAGCCGTCGTCCACTCGTACGGCGTCATCGCCGGCAGTGTGGAATCCGGCGGAACGGTCATCGGCTCCGACTGCGAACTCGTCGGCCTCACCGTCAGTTCAGGCGGCAGGTTCACCGGCACAGCCGATCTCAGGAACGCCAGCCAGGTCCTCTCCTTCGCTTCCGGCGGCATCCTGGACTTCGACATCTCCAGCAAGTCGTTCGCGAACCTCCTCGTCCGCGGCCTGAACAAAGCCGCCAACGTCAGCAGCGCCGTCTACACGCTCACGGTCAGCGGCGACCAGAACAAAACGACGTACAAACTCGCGGACGGTGCGGCGGGATTCGACAGCACGATCACAGTGAAGAACACCGAGGGGACGAGCCTCGGCACGCTCAAGGTCGGCAACAAGGTGAGGATCGGCGACCTCGACTACACACTCGATCTGAAAGGCGCAGACAATGTCCTGTCCGTCACGGTCGAAGCCGCGGCTCCGGCGGGCTCCGCGAAGAGCGATATCGACGGCAACGGCATTTCCGACGTCATGTTCGTGTGGACCGGCAACAATTACGCCCACGGATACTGGATGAACGGCACGAACACCTGGCAGTCCGCCAACAGCAATCATCCCGCCGAATGGGAGAATCTGGGCTGCCACGACATGACTGGCGACGGCAAGGCGGATTCCGTCCTCGTCGGCAACGTCGAAGTCGAAGGCGCGAAGGGCGCTTACATCGGCTATTATGCCGACGCGAACGACCTGCCGGACGGCTCCACGTGGGTGAACATCGGCTACCTGAACAACGCCGACGACATCGCCTGGAAGAACAAGGTCGGAAACCTGACCGGGAACGCGGCTGGCGTGAACTCGATCGTGTGGTACGCCCCCGAGCTGTATGCCCTCGGCGTGTGGAAGGACGGCAAGGAGGACTGGGCGACGCTCAGCGGGAATTTCGGCGGCGACGCCTGGAAGCTCGTCGGATGCGGCGACTTCGACGGCGACGGCAAGGACAGTGTCCTGATGACCTACAATGACGGACAAATGTTCTACGCGGTCGGCCGTCGACAGCTTCGTGTCTCTCGCCCAGCTCGACGCGGAAGACTGGTTCGTGGTCGGCGCGGGCGATTACAACGGCGACGCGAAGGACGACCTGCTCGTTCGGCAGTATTCGACCGGCATGCTCGGATACTACGATTCCGGCGACACCTCGCAGTGGGTCGAACTCGGCCGTGGCGTCGATATGGCCTGGACCGTCATCGCTTAACACACGAAGTGTGCCGCATAGTGCTCTCAGCTTCGCTTGAGCACGAATAGCTCCCGAACTGGAAACAGTCCGGGGGTTATTTTTATTTGATGAGACTCTTATGACCTGGAGGCATGTATCCCGGAACGGAACACATGCTGAATCAGGCGTCCGGCCGTCACGGCGGCAAGCAGGACCAGCGGCAGGTCCAGGAACGGGACCCGGTGGCGCAGCTGGACATGCACGATCGAATGGGCGGACAGCCCCGTGCACAGGATCATCAGCAGAAGCAGCAGAAACACGCGATCTTTCCGCAGGAGCACGACGCCCGCCGCGCCGCAGGCGAAAAGCAGGAGTTCGGAGACGGTGATCAGCCAGAAGACGGGCTCGGAATGCGCGCCGCGCATGGGCCACGGACGGAGGAAATGCCATGCCTTCGCCGCGGTCAGACGGCAGAACTCCGCAACGCCGAGGGAATCAATCTCCTCTCCGGCGGCCTCAAGGAAACGGCGGTCCTGTTCCACGGGCGACAGATCGGCCGGCAGGGACTTCGCGAACGCGACCGCGCGGTCGACGCCCCGATTCTGAAGCTCAAGAAATTCCTTCCCGGTGGTTGCGCGGTACGCCAGCGCGTTGTCGCGGTTGTTCCCCACAAACATGTTGTAGCCGCCGAGACACCCGGAGGGATTCCACGTGCCGTAGTTCATGCGGCTGCGGATGCAGAACGGGCTTATCACGATCAGAAACGCCGCCGCGTAGACCGCGTAATCCAGCAGAGAGCGTTTCGCGCCCGGAGCCGAGGCCCCCTCGCCCATCCATTTGCGCCCGGCGCACCGGATCAGCAGGAAGACCGCGAACGCGGGAAGAAGAAGCAGGGCGGTCGGACGCGCGCCGCAGGCAAGTCCCGCCGCCGCCCCCATGACCGCGTATTTCCAGGGGCGTTCCGGACCGGTCCAGGCAAGAAGATACACGGCCAGCATCAGGAAGAAGAGCCCTTCCGAGGAATACCGCAGGGCATACGACAGGAAGACCGGGTGAAACGACACGATCGCGGCGGCGGTCAGCCCGCTCCACAGCCCGCCCATGCGGCATCCGGCCCAATACATCACCAGCGCAAGCAGCGTGGCGGACAACGCCGTGAACACCGCCGCGGCGACCAGCGTATCGCGCACGACAAGCAGGATCGTTCCGGTCAGGAACCCGATGAGCGGCGGGCGGTACGCCTCGGGAATGTCGCGGGTCCGGGGCGCTTCGTAATACCGTTCCTCGCCGGTCATGAACGTGCCGTTCTCCGCGAAGGAACGCGCCCCGGCGAGATATTCCCATCCGTCGTTGACCATGACGAAATCAAGATGCCGGTCCATCATATACAGGTCCGCCGCCAGGTGCCCGATGAAGAGCAGAAGCAGCACGCCTGAAAACAGCAGGATCCGCCGCCGCGAAAACGCCTTTCCGCCCGGTTTTCCGTGCCCGGCCGGCGGAGGGTTCTTTTGCGTGGATGGTTCGGAAGTCATAATAAAACCGAGTATAAAACAGGCGGAAACGGGCAGGCTCAGAAGTCGCCGCCGCCATTGCGGAAGAAGCCTTTTTCCTTCATCTTCCGGCGAAGGTCTTCCAGCACCGCCTCGAACGCCGCGCGCTGTTCGTCCTCGTTCATGCGCGGGATCAGGTCCTCCTGCGACTGGAGACGGCTTGCGAGCCCGTCCGGGAGGTCCTGCAGGAACCGAGACGGCTTGTGCAGTTCGTATTCGCCGTACTTGAAGCGCTTGCGTGCAAGCGTGAGGATGAGCTGTTCGCGGGCGCGTGTGATCGCCACATAGCACAGACGGCGCTCCTCCTCGACCCCGCGCGACGACTCCTCCATGGCGCGTTCATGGGGGAACAGCCCCTCCTCCATGCCGATCACGAAGACGATGGGGAATTCCAGGCCCTGCGCGGCGTGGACGGTGGAGAAGACCGGCGCGTTACGGTTGTCCTCGTTGTCGTCCTTCGTGCGGTCGTTGTCGTCCATGAGGGAGAACCTTTCGAGCAGGTCGCCGATGGTAAGCGGGTCGCTTCCGGGCGGCTGGTTGTATTCGAGCTGGGAGATGGAATTGATGAATTCCAGCACGTTGTCCTGACGGTTTTTCGCTTCTTCCGTGTCGCGATAGATTTTCAGGAATCCGTTCAGATAGCCGACCTCTTCGAAGTAGTCCGTGACCTTTTCCGCGAGACCGCCGGGCGTGGAGAACGCCTCGCGCGCCTTCCGGACCGCGGCAGCCAGATTCGCCGCCGAGTTTGCGGCGGCCTTGGTGACGGATTCGGCGAACGCGGATTCGGAAAGCAGGTCCTGCATCGGGGTGTTCGCCGCCTTCCGCAGGTTGCGCAGGCGCATGACCGCCTTGTCGCCGATGCCGCGCGGAGGCACGCCGATCACGCGCAGCAGGCTCTGGTCGTCGCGCCTGTTCAGCACGAGCTTCAGGTACGCCACGGCGTCCTTGACCTCCTTGCGCTGGAAGAACTCCTGGCCGCCGATGATGCGCGGGCGGATATTGTGCGAATGGAAGACCTGTTCGAGCGTGCGCGAGAGGTAGTTCGAGCGGTACAGCACCGCGAAATCCCGGTAGCAGTAGTCCGGATTGGCGGCGATGATGTGCTCCATCATGTTGTAGACGAATTCCGCCTCGGCGTCGCCGTCCTCCAGCTGCGCGAGCCGGATCTCCTCGCCGTCGCCCTTGGTCGACCACAGGCTCTTGTCGAACCGCGCGCCGTTGTGGGAGATGACGCTGTTCGCGGCGCGGAGGATGTTGTTGGTGGAACGGTAGTTCTGTTCGAGCTTGATCTCGCGCGCGCCGGGAAAATAGGTCGGGAAGTTCAGGATGTTTCCGACGTCGGCGCCGCGCCACGCGTAGATGCTCTGGTCGTCGTCGCCGACCACGCAGATGTTCTGCCGGAACTGCGTGAGATACTGGAGCAGTTTGAGCTGGGCGGCGTTGGTGTCCTGATACTCGTCGACCAGCAGGTAGCGGTATCTGTCCTGATAGCGCGCCAGACAATCCGGCTGCTCCTTGAATATCTTCAGGACAAGCAGAAGAAGGTCGTCGAAATCCAACGCGTTCTGAAGCTCCAGGATCTGCTGGTAGCGTTCGTAGATCGCCAGAAACGCGTCGTTGCCGCCCGACGGCACATCGGCGGGGAACTGCATCTGGTTCTTGCATCTGCCGATGAACGCCGCGACTTCCTTCGCCGGGATCTCGTCCTTGCCGAATCCGAGCTCGGCGGACGCCTGCTTGATGATGCCGAGCTGGTCGCTTTCGTCCAGGATGCTGTAGTTCGAGTTGTAGTTGCCGGCAAATGCGATATCGCGCCGCAGGATACGCGCGCAGAACGAGTGGAACGTGCCGAGTGTGACCTTGTCGGCCGCCGCGCCGGGCACCATCGCCGCTACGCGTTCGCGCATCTCCGCCGCGGCCTTGTTCGTGAAGGTCATGCCCGCGATCTGTTCCGGCGGGATGCCCTCCCCGATCATGTGCGCGATGCGGGACGTGATGACGCGCGTTTTGCCCGTGCCCGCGCCGGCAAGCACGAGGAGCGGTCCTTCGATCTGAAGAACCGCTTCCCTCTGTTCCGGGTTCAGTCCGGACAGACAATCGCGCATGACGGGCACGGACGGGATTCCTTATGGGAGATTGATTACGCGTCCTGCGCCGCGAGCTGGAACGTGAGGCCGTCCCAGACGGCGGACGCCGCGGTCACGGCGTTTTCGAATTCGGCGAAACGGCCGCCGCCGATCACGTAGGAGCAGATCGCCGGAGCGTCGGCCGCGTCGAACTTGTCGTCCACGTTGTCGCCGCACGGATGGTCGAGCGTGTAGGTGGAGACGAAACGGAGTTCGCCGGGGACGCAGGGATATTCGCGCACGAGGATGGCGTCGCAGCGGACGATGCCGAGCACGAGCTTGCCCGCCTTGGCGTCGACTGCCGCCGCCACGCGGGGCGTGTTCAGCTGGTCTTTTTCATAGTCCATCGCGAGCAGGCAGGACGCGAACGCGTCGCGGAGCGGCACGCCCATGGCGATCTTCTCGATGATCGGGTCGGTCTGGGAGCCGTTCGTGGCGAGGGCGACCGCGCCGGAGAGGCGGATGCAGTTGTAGGCGATATAGGGGTTCTTCGCCAGGTCGCTTTCGAAGCCCGCGCGCGGCAGGATGGCGATCTTGCCGGTGATGAGCTTGGCGCTGCGGTTCGGGAAGGAACGGGAGGAGACGCGGTAAGCCGCGCAGGGTTTGCCGTCGCGGGTCATGCCGGCGCAGACGATTCGTCCGAGATACATGGTCGTGGTCCTTTCAGACTTCTAAAAAAGTTATCAAAATGTTTGGGAAATGCGTAAGGTGGAAACGGGCTCAGTTCTGGCGCGGTTTGAGCTGCGGGAAGAGCACGACGTCGCGGATGGACTCCGTGCCGGTCAGGAGCATCACGAGACGGTCCACGCCGATGCCCATGCCGCCCGCCGGGGGCATGCCGTATTCGAGCGCGGTGAGGAAGTCCTCGTCGACCGCCTGCGCCGGGTCCTTGCCGGACAGCGTGACCTGCTCCATGAAGCGCTTGCGCTGGTCGATCGGGTCGTTGAGCTCGGAGTAGCCGGGGGAGATTTCCTGTCCGTTGATCTCGAGTTCGTACACATCGACGCTTTTGGGATCGTCGGCGCACTTCTTGGCGAGCGGGACGAGTTCAGCGGGGAGGCGCGTCACGAAGGTCGGCTGGATGAGCGTGTGCTCGATCAGCTTTTCGTAGATTTCGTGCGTGATCTCGAGATCGGTCCAGTCGGGCATGACCTGCGCGCCGAGTTCCTTCGCGAGCTTGTATTTCTCCTCGCGCGGAAGCTCGAACCAGTCCTGACGGCCCGTGCGCTCGCGGACGAGGTCGCGGTACGGGGCGCGCCGCCACGGACGTTCGAGGTTGATGACCTTGTCGCCGGGAAGCTTGATCTGGAGCGTGCCGAACACCTTCTGCGCGATGGTCGTGACCATGCTCTCGATGAGCTCCATCATGGTCTCGCAGTTGCCGAACGCCTGATAGATCTCGATCATGGTGAATTCGGGGTTGTGGCGGCGGTCGATGCCCTCGTTGCGGAAGTTGCGGTTCAGCTCGTACACCTTCTCGAATCCGCCGACCAGCAGGCGCTTCAGGTAAAGTTCCGGCGCGATGCGCATGTACATGTCGCAGTCCAGCGCGTTGTAGTGCGTCTTGAACGGCGTGGCGGCGGCGCCGCCGGGGATGTACTGGAGCATCGGGGTCTCGACCTCCATGAATCCGCGCGATTCGAGGAAGTTGCGGATTTCGCGGATGATCTGGATGCGCTTGAAGAAGAGGGAACGGCTCTCGTCGTTCATGATGAGATCAAGGTAACGCTGACGGTAGCGCTGTTCCATGTCGGTCAGGCCGTGGAATTTCTCCGGCAGCGGACGCAGGGACTTCGACAGCATCGTGTACGAGTGCATCTTCAGCGTGATCTCGCCGGTCTTCGTCACGAACATGTGCCCGCTGGCGGCGATCAGGTCGCCCGGATCGAGGCGCTTGAAGCGCCTGTATTCCTCCTCGCCGAGCAGGTCGCGCTGGGCGTACAGCTGGAGGCTGCCGTGCTGGTCCTTGATGTGCAGGAACGTCGCCTTGCCCATCACGCGGAACGTCATGATGCGGCCCGCGACGGTCACGAGTTCGGTGTTCTCCACGTCCGGCACGTATTTCGCGCGCGCTTCGGTCGTCGGGATGATGTTGTCCACGAAGACGCCGTACGGGGCGATGCCCGCGGCACGGAGTTCTTCGGCTTTCGCCTTGCGCTGGGAGAAAATGTCGTCGAGCTGTTTCTGCTCGGCTTCTGCGGAGATGATTTCGTCGGACATGGTCGTTTCCTTCGTCATAAGATGGGATTTTGCGGAAAATATAATATACACCTTGAACCCTGTTTTTTCAAGGAAAAAACATGTCCGCAAGCCCCCCTCCCACGCTCATTTTCCGACAGGAATGCCGTAATGCCGGAGAAATGTCATTCCGGCGCGTTTCCCGTGGTGTTTTCCTGCTCCGCGGCCGCTTCCTCCATCGCACGGAGCTCTTCCATGACACGCTGAAGCCCGGCATGGTCGTTGCGGTTATTCAGCTCCATCAGGAGATACAGCATGGCGTATTCCCGCCCGTAGACGCGGTCTATGAAGAGCTGCGTGAGCGCGGAACGCGGCGAGGTCTGCCAGCAGAACACGAACGCGTTGGCGAGGAAGCCGTTTTTGAAATGGTTCGGGAGGGCGTTCTTCGGCGTGCTCGACCCCTCGTATCCGGCGTTCCACGGGTTCATCACGCCCACGGCGGCGAACACCACGCCCCACAACAGCGCCAGGCGGAACACCTTCCAGCGTTTCAGGCGCGGACGCGGCCGCCCGAACCAGATCGCGATATAATACAGCAGCACGGGCGCGAACGGGATCAGGAACCGGTAGCCGTAGCACCAGCCGCCGTAATCCGAGGTCCCGACGACAAAAAGGAAGACCGCGGCAAGCGTCGAAGCCATCATGTACACGAAGACCCGGTCGCGGCGCATGCATTCCGAGGCGCACGCGAACCCGGCGAACAGCAGCGCGGGCATGTAAAGGAAAAATCCCTCGAATCCGAACAGGATGTTGAACGCGTAGGACAGGTAGTTCTTTTCCGTGAACGATGGTTTGTGCGTGAAAAGATACAGCGGCAGCGGCGAACCGTAGGACAACATGTTCATCCCCGCCTCAAGCAGGATCAGCAGGCCCGCGCCCGCCGCGTACATCAGGGCGTTTTCGATCCGGCGCGGCGAAACCGAGGTCAGCACGAAGACAAACACGGCGATTCCCAGCACGCCGCCGGACACGAATTCCAGGTTCAGAATCAGTCCGGTCAGGACGCCCGCCATGAACGCGCGCAGACGCGTGAGCCCGGTCTCCTCGCAGCGTTCCAGCAGCAGGACCAGCCCCATCAGCACCGCCGCGCACAGCGTGTGGTTGTTCAGCGTGACAGCGTAGGAGAGCACGAGCGTGGAGGCGACCGACAGCACGGACATCGCGATCCGGTAGTTTTCCGGCATCCGCGGACGCCGCCTCAATCCGAGGTAGAAAAACCATCCGGTGAAGCAGGAGAGGATGAATGTGAGCACGCCCGTCAGGTAGACCGCGCGGAAGTAGTTGCCGTCCAGATACCGCACGCCGAAACACTTCAGCACACGTCCCCACGCGATCGCGCCGAACGTGACCAGCGGCGGCTTGTCGCCGTAAAAATGCCCGTTGCGTTCGCACTTGTCCGGCGTCGTGAAAAAACTGTCGTCGATCGCGAACGTGCCGCGCTCCAGCACGGATTCCACCGTAGAATACCGCGACGTCTCGATCCCGACATGCGTCACGTCGTGCTTCGCCAGCAGGAAGGCGAATACGGTCGAAACGGTCAGGAATATCAGGAAGCGGAGTTTCATGGCGGGGGGAAAGAAGAAGCCGGAGAATCCGAAATCAACGCAAGCGGACAGCGCCGCCTGCCGTTTTCGTTCTCCGGCTCGAATCGCCGACCGGCGGAAGACGGTTCAGAACCAGTCGTCGCGGTTGTTGCGGTTGTTATTGTTGTTCCGGGCGTTGTTATTGTTCCGGTTGTTATTGTTATTATTATTGTTGTTGTTATTGTTCTTGTTGTTTTGATTGTTGTTATTGTTGTTCTTGTTCTGGTTATTCTGATTGTTATTGCGCTGACGGGCGATGTTCCCTGCCTCGGACGGCGTGAGCAGCGTGAGCTCGATCCGTTCGTTGTTCTTGGTGAGTACAGCGGAGGTGCGGGTCACTTCTTCGAGCTTGTAGCCGTTTACGGTGGTGTCGCCGACTTTCAGGTGCTGGCGGAACACGTTGTTCGCGGAGATCGAGGGGCTGCCGCCGACGATGACGATCTGCTTGGGATCCTTTTCCGTTTCGCCATCCTTGACGTCACTTTTCTCTTCGGCGTCCCCGTCCGTTCTCGCCGCCGCGGCCTCCGCCTTCTTCTTCGGATCGGTCACGCGGTTCGAGGTCAGCGCGTACTGTTCGTATTCCTTCTGCTGAAGCGCCTTCAGCTGCTGCTGGGAGTTGCCCTGAAGCCGTTGGAGGATGATCGCACCGAGGGAATCGCCGATGACATACGTGCCGACCAAGCTCATGTCCGCGCGAATCTGCTGACTGTTCTTCTGGGCAGTCTTGTTCGCGGGCGCTTCGGGCACGCGTTCCGTTTTAAAAATGTTATGATCCAGAAGGGCGGTGATCTTCTGTTCCGTCACCTCGGGCGGATCCAGCGGATTCTTCTCCACGCGCTTCACGGTCGCGGTCGCACGTTTCCGTTCCAGCTTGGCGGGCGAGAACTTTTTCGACGTCGAGGCAAACGAAAGCGGCTCGGACGAATACGTCCAGGCGAGATGGGCGACAGCTGCGACAAGTAAAACGTTCAGAGCGATCAGCATAAATTTCATAGCGGAGGACTCCTTGGAAGGGGCGGTTCTTGTTGGTGCTTGCTTCAATATATCACGTCAAATGAAAAATGCAAACCAGTTTGGTGCGTTGAACGGTTATTTTTCTAAATTTTTTTGATTCTTACCAACATCCCATGTTACTGAAACGGAAAACCCGGCCGTCCACATGGTTGCGGAACGACCGGGCTCGTTTTCGGATTTGAGCTGAAAGAGCTGAGGATCAGTACACGAACAGCATTTCGCGGTACTTCGGCAGCGGCCAGCTTTCGTCAGCGACGTTCTTCTCGATGGAGTCGACCGTCACGCGCAGGTCCGCCATAGCGGCGAGGATCTCCTCGTGGAGTCCGCCGAGCGCCTTGCGGAGGGCGTCGGACTTCGCCTGGAGCTCGTCGAGCTTCGCGCCGAGCGCGGCGGCGGAATCGGACAGCGCCTTCACGCCGGTCTTGAGTCCGGCGGACTTGCCCGTGGCCGCGGCAGCGGCGAGCTTGGCGTATTCCTGCGCGACGGCGGGGTAGATCATGCTCGTGGCGATCTCGAGCGCGACCTCGCCTTCGATGTGGATTCTGCGATGGTAGTCCTCGAGAAAGACTTCGTAGCGGGATTCAAGCTCGCGCTTCGTGTAGACGTGGTACTTCTCGAACATCTTCACGTTGGCGGGCGCGGTGAGGCAGCGGAGCGCGTCCATCGTGGTCTTGGCGTTCGGCAGGCCGCGCTTCGCGGCTTCCTTCAGCCAGTTGTCGGCATAGCCGTCGCCGTTGAAGATGATGCGCTTGTGGGTGCGGATGATCTTGCGGAGTTCCTTCTGGAGGCCGTCGTGGAATTCCTTCTTCGGGAGCTTCTCCAGCACGGATGCGATGCGGTCGAACGCTTCGCAGATGATCACGTTCAGCACGGTGTTCGGGCCGGCGCAGGACTGGCTGGAGCCGGGTGCGCGGAATTCGAACTTGTTTCCGGTGAACGCGAACGGGCTGGTGCGGTTGCGGTCGGTGGCATCCTTCGGGAGCGGCGGGAGCGTGTCGACGCCGATGCGCATGGCGCCCGCGCTGCGGCTGGTCTTGACCTCGTTGTGCTCAAGCTGGTCGATCACGTCCGCGAGCTGGTCGCCGAGGTACATGGAGATGACGGCCGGCGGCGCTTCGTTCGCGCCGAGGCGGTGGTCGTTGCCCGCTCCGGTCACAGTGGCGCGGAGGAGGTCGGCGTGCTTGTCGATGGCTTCGATGATCGCGCAGAGCACGGTCAGGAAGATGGCGTTCTGGCGCGGATCGCTGCCCGGATTGAGCAGGTTGGTCTTGCCGTAGGAGACGGCCCAGTTATTGTGCTTGCCGGACCCGTTCACGCCGGCGAACGGCTTTTCATGGAGCAGGCAGACGAACCCGTAGCGGTCGGCAACCTGGCGGAGCACTTCCATGATGAGCATGTTGTGGTCGCACGCGAGGTTGACTTCCTCGAACATCGGCGCGAGCTCGAATTGGGCGGGCGCGACTTCGTTGTGGCGCGTCTTCGCCGGGATGCCGAGCTTCCAGAGTTCGTTTTCGACCTCGGTCATGAAATTCAGCACGCGCAGTTTGATGGAGCCGAAATAGTGGTCCTCAAGCTGCTGGTGTTTCGCCGGGGGCGCGCCGAACACGGTGCGGCCGGTCTGGACGAGGTCCGGGCGCATGAGGTAGAAATGCTTGTCGATCAGGAAATATTCCTGTTCCGCGCCGAGCGTGATCTCGACCTTTTCCTCGGGCAGATTGAAGCACTTCATGAGGCGTTTCGTCGCGACGGACAGCGCCTGCATGGAACGCAGCAGCGGGGTCTTCTTGTCGAGCGCTTCGCCGGTGTACGCGCAGAACGCCGTCGGGATGCACAGCGTGGCGCCGTTGCCGTGGCGCTTGATGAACGCCGGGCTGGTCGGATCCCAGGCGGTATAGCCGCGCGCCTCGAACGTCGAACGGATGCCGCCCGACGGGAAGCTGGAGGCATCCGGTTCGCCGACGATCAGGTTCTTGCCGGAGAAGGACTGGATGGGCTTGCCGTCCTTGATCTCGAGGAAGGCGTCATGTTTTTCGGCGGTCGATCCGGTCAGCGGCTGGAACCAGTGCGTGTAGTGCGTGGCGCCGCGTTCGAGCGCCCACTTCTTCATGGCGTGGGCGACGTCGGCCGCGATATCCACGTCCAGCGGCACGCCCTTCTCAATGGTCGCGAGCAGCTTGCCGCAGATCTCCTTCGGCAGGTACTCGCGCATGGAGGCGGCGTCGAAGACGTCTTCCGCGTAGTTGTGATCGGGTTCGATGGGGGCTGCGGGCGCGGGTTCCGTCGCGGGGAACTCTGCGACCGCGTTGATCGCGTTGATCCTGTTCAGATAGCTCATACTGTCCAACTCCTTGGGTTGTTGAGGTTGTCTGCCGCTTTGAAGCATATCCCGTGCCAACTTCCGTTTCAGGCAAAAACCGGATTCCGGCTTTACACAAAACGTAAACTTTCCAATCAATATCACATTTTCTGTAAAGAAATGCGCCTCCCGGACGTCGAAACGGCATGCTTTTCGGCAGAAACCACGGACATATCATAATAATATACCCTGCTTTTACAGGATTTCCAGTGGCGGACGCATCCTTTTCATCATTTCTTTGCTTCTTTTTCACGCAAAAGCCGTGTGCGGCGCTTTTTCAAAAAAACTGGCATGCGTTATGCTCCAATTCAAACATCTGGTTCCTTTCGCAATCCGGGTTCTTCCGCGCACCCGTTGGGAGGTGTGTTTCTGCCGGGGCTGCCTTCTACTCCCGGCACAACGCGCTCCGGACTGCCGGACACAGATCGACGGCTCCGCTCTTTTCCGTGTTTTTGGGCAGGGCCGTCTTTTTTAACGTTTTTGTAACGTCAGGGAAACAGGATTATTTCAGATAACAGCGGATTTTTACGGACATCCGTTTGACTTTATTCTTAACGCGTGGTAGTGTTAAGCGAAACAAAACGATCATCGACACGAAACACGCTCAAAAACACAACTCATCTTTCCATGAAAGGAGCCAGATTCCGTATGACGTTCCGCAAAAAACAATTTGTGCCCATGCCCGGATTCGTCCGCATGCACACTGCCGCGTTCCTGTGCGCCCTCGCCGCGCTCGCCGCCGGAGCCGCGTCCGCCGAAGACGCGTTCGAGTACAAGGCGACCGACGCCGGACTTCAAATCAAGGCGGGAAACCTCACGAAGAACATCGAGGTCTTCGGCGACAAGGGGCAGACGCTCCGCGTGACCTCGAACCTGAACGGCGTTTCCCACGCGAAGCACCCGAGCATCTCCGTGATCGCGAAGCCCGTCAAGGCGGATTTCAAGCTCAAGCAGGACGCGACCGACGCCGCCACGTTCACCTCGCAGTCCATCACGGTCAAGGTCGAGAAGAGCACTGGCTCGCTCACGTTCACACGCCCCGACGGCAAGGTCATCCTCGCCGAGAAGTCCGGCGTCCGCCCCGAGATCAAGGAGGTCACGATCTCCGACGCCCCGACGTACGAAGTGAAACAGACCTTCACGCTCCAGCCGGACGAAGCGATCTACGGGCTCGGCCAGGCGATCCGCCCCTACCTGAACTACCGCGGACAGGAGATCCTCATCGTCCAGGCGAACATCCCTGCCTACTCGAACGTGCTCACCTCGTCCAACGACTACGGCATCCTCTGGGACATCTGCTCGCAGTCCATTTTCAAGGACGACAGGAACGGCATGTCCATCTGGTCGGAAAGCGCGCCCGCGGGCGTCGACTACTACCTCATGACCGGCAACAACCTCGACGAGGTCATCACGCAGTACCGCGAGCTCACCGGCGACGCCCCGATGTTCCCGCGCCAGGCGTACGGCTTCTTCATGAGCAAGGAGCGCTACAGCAGCCAGAAGGAACTGATCGGCATGGTCGAGACCTTCCGCAACAACCACTATCCGCTCGACTTCATCGTGCAGGACTGGCAGTACTGGACCGACCGCGACGGCAACTGGACCAGCATGACCTGGGACCCGGAACGCTACCCCGATCCGAAGGCAATGTGCGACACCATCCACAACGACCTCCACGCGAAGGTCCTGATCTCCATCTGGCCGACCGTCGGCCTCGACTGCGACGTCGGGCGCGAGCTTAAATCGAAGAATCTCCTGTTCGACCCGCCGCACTGGATCCGTCAGGGCCGCGTGTACGACGCCTACAGCCAGGAAGGCCGCGAAATCTACTTTAAGCACGTCAAGAAGGGCCTCCTCGACGTCGGCGTCGACGCCACCTGGATGGACGGCACCGAGGTCGAGACGCGTTCCGCCTGCCACAACCAGCGCGAGATGATCCGCGACATCAAGGAAAACGGCATCAACGCCATGGGCGACTTCACGCGCTACCTGAACTCCTACTCCCTCATGACCACAATGGGCTGCTACGAGGGCCAGCGCGCCTCCTCCGACAAGCGCGTCCTCACGCTCACGCGTTCCGCCTGGGCAGGACAGCAGCGCTACGCCGCCCTCTCCTGGTCCGGCGACACCACCTCCAGCTGGGCGCGCCTCAAGGAAGACATCGTCGGCGGCCTCTCCGCCTCGCTCTCCGGCCTGCCCTACTGGACGCAGGACACCGGAGGGTTCTTCTCCGGCGGATTCCGCGGCATCGACAACCCCGAATACCAGGAGCTGCTCGCCCGCTGGAACCAGTTCGCGATCTTCAACCCGGTCTACCGCTGGCACGGCACGGGCTTCAGCAAGGAGCCGTGGCGCTTCAAGGACATCGCCCCCGAAGCGTACAATTCCTACCTCTCCGGCGCGAAGCTCCGCTACCGCATGATGCCCTACATCTACAGCCTCGCCTGGATGACCACGCAGGACCACTACACCATGACACGCCCGATCGTCATGGACTTCCCGGACACCCCCGGCGCCACCACGAATGAAGCGCAGTTCATGTTCGGCCCCTCCATGCTTGTCCAGCCCGTCACGCGCTCCCTGCGCCAGGCCACGCGCCCGCGTCCCGCAGTCATCGACGCCTCCGCGCTCACCACGCCCGACGGCGAGCCCGGCGTGAAGATCGAATACTTCAACGACGAACGCCTGCGCCGCAAGGTCAGCGAAGCCGTCGAAAAGGTCGTCGACCTCTCCTGGCCCGGACCGCCCCTCGTCGAATGGCCCGAAGGGCTCCGCAACGGCGACCACTTCTCCGCCCGCCTCACCGGCTTCATCACCGCGCCCGAGGACGGCAAGTACGAGATCGGCGTCTCCGGCGACGACGGATTCCGCCTCTGGCTCGATGGCAAGCTGGTCGTCGAGGACTGGAATTCGGCGGACGCCCGCTACAAATCCACCGACATCGAGCTGAAGAAAGGCCAGAAGGTCCAGTTCCGTCTCGACTACTACCAGAACCTCTACACGCGTGAACTCAAACTCTGCTGGAGGACCCCGGAAGAGCTGAAGAAGTATTCCGCGAACCACAACGACGCGGCGGTCGCCGTCGATCTCCCCGTCGGCGCGAAGTGGTACGACTTCTTCACCAACGAGCTCATCGACGGCGGAAAGACTGTCAGCCGCGCCTGCCCGATGGACCAGTTCCCGTTCTTCATCAAGGCAGGCAGCATCATCCCGTTCAATGGCGAGGATACCGAGTACGCCACGCAGAAGACCACCGCCCCGATGGAAATCCGCGTCTACCCCGGAAAGAACGCCGCGTTCACCCTGCATGAGGACGACAACGAGACCTACGCCTACGAAAAAGGCCAGTTCTCCGACATCACGTTCTCCTGGGACGATGCCGCGTCCACGCTGAAGATCGGACAGCGCAGAGGCTCCTACCCCGGCATGGAACCGGCCCGCGCCTTCCGCGTCACCGTCGTGCGCGACGGCAAGATCTCCGAAGGCAGGACCGTCAACTACAGCGGCTCTGAAGTCTCCGTGAAACTCTGACGGAAACCGGCGCCCGCGTGCGAAATGTGCGCGGCGCGCCGTTCCCCTCAAACCGAATTTTATCAAATAGTATATCTTTTTGGATAAATCCGGCATACCAAACACGCCCGCACAGGTTATATTATTTGAATGATTTAGTTTCGGTTTTTCACAATTCGATTCCTTAACGATCACAGAAAGGTCTCTACAAAATGAAGCACACCTTCGCACTCCTGGCTCTCGCTGCCGCTGTCTGCTGCTCCGCGGCATGCGCCACGGCCGACGACGCCGCTGCCGCCGCCGACAACGGCAAGCAGGCTCCCCTCAACCCCATCATCTGGGCCGACGTCCCCGACGTCTCCGTCCTCCGCGTGGGCGACACCTACTACATGACCAGCACCACCATGCACATGAACCCGGGCGTGCCCGTGATGATGTCCAAGGACCTGGTGAACTGGGAGATCGTCAGCTACTGCTACGACGACCTGCTGGACGAAGACCTGCCCCAGAACGTGAAGGACCGCCTCACGCTCTCCAACGGCCAGAACGAATACGGCAACGGCACATGGGCGAGCTGCATCCGCTACAAGGACGGCACGTTCTACGTCTCCTCCTTCTCCCAGCCCACCAACAAGACCTACATCTGGACCAGCAAGGACCCGACGAAGGGCGACTGGAAACGCATCGCCACGCTCCCGCGCTTCCACGACCACTCCCTCGTGCTTGACAAGGACGGCCGCAACTACATCATCTGGGACGGCGGCGACCGCAAGATCGTCGAGCTGACCTCCGACCTCACCGCCGTCAAGAAAGGCGGCCTCGGCGTCGACGCCAACGGACGCATCCAGAACAAGGTCCTCGTCTCCCGCGCCGACACCAACCGCGACGCCGGAAACACCGGCAGCCTCCTCGAAGGCTCCCAGATGCACCTGATCAACGGCAAGTACTACCTGATCAACATCGGCTGGCCGAACGTCCGCAGCGTCTTCTGCGCCCGCGCCGACAAGATCGAAGGCCCCTATGAATCCAAAATGATCTACTCCTGCGAAGGCATCGCCCAGGGCGGCCTCGTCGACACCCCGGACGGGAAATGGTACGCCATGCTCTTCGGCGACCGCGGCGGCGTCGGACGCATCCCGTTCCTCGTCCCCGTGACCTGGAAAGACGGCTGGCCGATGATCGGCACCGACGGCGACGGCAAGACTCTGCCCGCGCTCCCGATCAACGTGAAGCACCCGGCCATCCCGAAGGTCGTCGCCAGCGACGAATTCAGCCGCAAGTCCGGCGACCGCGATCTCCCGCTCGTCTGGCAGTGGAACCACATCCCGGTCAACTCCCTCTGGAGCCTCAAGGACCGCCCCGGCTGGATCCGCTTCAAGACCGGCGACGTCGTGAACTCCCTTGAAAAGGCGAAAAACACCCTCACGCAGCGCACGTTCGGCCCCACCTCCACCGCCGAGATCAAGATCGACACGAAGAACATGAAGGACGGCGATTATGCCGGCCTCTCCTCCTTCCAGGCGCAGTGGGGCTTCGTCGGCGTCAAGATGGCCGACGGCAAGAAGACCATCGTCATGTGCACCCCGGCTGGCGGCGGCGGTCGCGGCCGCGGCGGCCGTCCCGGCGGATTCGGTGGCCCCGGACAGGGACAGCAGCCCCAGCAGCCGCAGCAGGCCATGAACGAGATCGCCTCCGTCCCGCTGGAAGGCGACATCGCCTACCTCCGCGTGGAAGTCGACGTGGCTCCGGTCAACGCGCCCGCCGAAGACGAATACAAGCTCAACGCCCCGAGGAAGGACCAGTCCTATTTCTACTACAGCAAGGACGGCAAGACCTGGACGCGCATCGGCAACGCCATCCGCATGCCCTACAGCATGCCCCATTTCATGGGCTACCGTTTCGGCATCTTCAACTTCGCCACGAAGACCGCCGGCGGCTACGTCGACGTCGACTACTTCCGCATCGGCACCGACCTCTCCCCCGAGAGCAAGTGAACTGAAGCTGCGAAGCTGTTAAGCTCAGCGATCCGTGCCGGGCTCCCTCGCGGAGTCCGGCCTTTTTGTACCATAAAAAGATTGATTCTGTTTGTTTTTCAGAAAAAAGGATGTATAGTAGAGGTCAGGAGAACAATCAACCGAAGGAAACGAACTGAACATGAACGAAGACGAGAAAAACGCGCGTCGTTGGGCGAACCGGTCGTTCTGGCTTATGACTGTGCCGCTGGTCCTTTCGCTCGCGTTCATCTATGTCCGGGCGTCCTCGAACGGACGCTGGCTCTGCTACTCCGTGTTTTTTCTGGTCTTTCTCTCGCGCCGGATCTTCATCATCCTGCTGAGGATCATGTCCCGTCTGGAGTCGGAGCTTCGCAACAATGCCGAGAACGATCTGGCGCGTCTGTCTTATTTTTGCGCGGTCATATACAACCTCGTGATCGAACTTATGATCCTCGGTCTCCTCAATATGTGTTTGTTTTCTCTGAAGGTTCCTCTGTTAGGATGGGATTATTTTGTGCTTCTGTTCCTGATCGTCCTGCTTCAGGTCGGAATACGGTGTTTCCAGCAGGCGACGGAGTGTCTGTATCACGTCCGCCGTCTGCATCATGCAGCATACGACCGTGACAACTGGATCGTTTACGGCTCGACTTTTGCGGGACATGTCAAGGCATCGACGTACGGCATCCCGTACGGCAAAGAGTATCAGGAAGTCGGGATCGTGCTGATTGAAAAACGGGAAAAAGAGTGCTATAAAAGTGAAGAGGATTATTTGTCTTCAGGAGCAAGCGATTTCCTGTTCTCCCCAATATTCCTCGTCAAATCTTCATGCGAGGTTCAGCTGCCCGCGATCCGGTACGACCGCGAACAGAAAGGTCCGCTCACCCTGCAATTCCCGGACGGCGGCGCCGTGCTGGTGAAACACTATTCCGTCAACCGGAGCTTCAACCGTCTGGTGTACTTTTTCAAGTTCCGCAAGGTCCTGCAACGCCTGCCCGGCTACAGAAAAAGCCTCCTGCCCCGCCTGGCTTTTTACGGGTTCCGCCCTGTCTTCATCCCCTCGGAATAACATTACCCTCGAATCGCGAAAAAGAACGGTTTTCATCCCATAATTGAATTGAAAAGCGGAGAAGTTACGCTATTTTAAACGGTGCGTTTAAATTGGAGGCCTGAATTCAGGATTCTTCTCAGCCACGAAAGCCCCCTCTTCAGGAATACGATTGAATCACGCGGGAACCCATTTATGAACAGCAAAGATATCCATCAAACCGAGCTTGCCGGGGCTCCGGCAAAAGACGAAGCGCCACGCGAATCGCTCATCGACAGGATCAGGCCGTTTATCCTGATCTTCCTGCTGTTGTTTCTCCCCACAGCTCTGTTTCACGCGTTCACAAAGGTCGTCGGGACGTCGACCATCCCGCAGCGCTCGCGTCTGGGGGAATACATTTACGGTTCGGTCCTGATCAAAAAATGGCATTGGGACTGGCTTATCCCGTACCTGGGCTACCGGCACTGCATCATCCCCGAGGGAGCGGAGGAAATCGGCATAAATGCGTTTTGCAATAGCAGTATCCGCGACGACCTCCGCAGCGTCCGGATCCCCGGCAGCGTGAAGAAGATCGGCGACGGCGCGTTCGGGAGTTGCGGCAAACTGACGGATATCAATATTCCCGGCTCCGTGGAACAGATCGGTGAAGGAGTGTTCTGGGGATGTCGCAGCCTGGGCAGGATCGTGATTCCGGGGAACGTGAAAAGGATCGGCAACCGCCTGTTCGAAGACTGCACCGAACTGAGCGAGGTCGTGATTCTGGACGGGGTGAAAGTAATCAAACAGTATGCTTTCAGAGGCTGTACCGCGTTGCGGACCGTGGACATTCCCGACTCCGTGGAGTGGATCGATGGTGGAGTCTTCAAGAATTGCGCCTCGCTTGAAGAAATCCGGCTCCCGGCGGGGATGGTGCGGCAGCTGACCGGGGAGGAAGAACAACGCCTGCTGTCCGCAGGTTCGATCGTTCCGTCGCCGAACGTCAGCTCAGGCCTGTTTGCCGACTGCACCAGCTTGAAAAAGGTCACGCTCCCGGACGGAATCGAAACGATCGGCGAGAATGCTTTTCTGAATTGCGCCAACTTGTCCGAACTCAACCTACCGGACAGCTTGACACGCATAGGAAGTCGCGCGTTTCAAGGCTGCCGCAGTCTGCCGCCCCTTACGATCGGCAAACACCTTCAAACCATCCACGGCAATGCGTTCAGCGGGACCCGATGCGCCCTCATCGTGCCGGACGATTATCCCTTCTTCCGCTTCGAGGACGGAATCCTTTATTCGAAGGACGGTTCCAAACTCATTTCCTGCGTATCGCCGCCGGATGGCCCGTGCGAGATCGCCCCGGATGTGAAGATTATCCGGGAGAATGCCTTTGAGGGTTGCAACGGCATCACGGAGATCCGTCTGCCGGATGGTCTCGATGTGATCGATACGGAGGCGTTTTTTGAATGCTTCAACCTGAAGCACGTGGAATTGCCGGACTCTCTGCGGATAATCAAATATTGCGCCTTTTACGGCTGCAAGGGGCTGACAGGCACACTCACGATTCCGCCGAACGTCACGCTCATCAACGGAAGTGCATTTAAGGGCTGCTCCGGCTTGACAGGGCTCACGATCCCCCCGAGCGTCACGTCCATCGGCGACAACGCGTTTGAGAACTGCTCCGGCTTGACGGGCACGCTCGCGATTCCCCCGAGCGTCACAGCCATCGGCAAAATGGCGTTTGAGAACTGCTCCGGCCTGACTGAGCTCACGATCCCCCCAAGCGTGGAAGTGATTCCTTTCGGCGCGTTCAGGAGATGCTCCAGCCTGACAGGGCTCACGATCCCCCCGGGCGTCACGCTCATCAACGGAAGTGCCTTTTACGGCTGCAAGGGGCTGACAGGCACACTCACGATTCCCCCGAGCGTCACAGCCATCGGCAACAATGCGTTTGCGTACTGCTCCGGCTTGACAGAGCTCACGATCCCCCCGAGCGTGAAAGTGATCCCTTCCGGCGCGTTCAACGGATGCTCCAGACTGAAACATGTCACGCTCCCGGACAGTCTGGAAACCATCGAAGACGGCGCCTTTTCCGGTTGCAAATCGCTGGATCAGGAAACAGTGGAACGCCTGAACGCCGTGAACCCCAACGCGTGCAGACAAAACAATATGTCCGCATTGAATGACCGGCTCGCCCCGTCGGATCTATTGATGCCGCGGCATTAACACATCATTCAGAAGGTTTCGCTCCGAAAATACACGCGTGCGTTTGATTGTTGCGGATTCAGGATGTATATTAATCCGGACGACAACGAAACAAACTCATTTTTCAGGAGGAAAAACATGCAGGAAGCACTCAGAAAACGCATCGAAGCCGCCGGACAGGCGCATCTGCTCGCGCACTACGACGCCGCCGACGCCGCGGCACAGGCCAAACTCGAAGCCCAGTTCAGCGTGATCGACTGGGAAGCCCTCCCCGGCCTCATCGCCGGATACGTCCTGAAACGCCCGGAAACCGCCATCCCTGCCGACCTCGCGCCCGCCCCGTTCTTCCCGTTCCCGGCGAAGACCGACCGCGAAGGGCGTGGAAGTCCTCCGCGCGGGCAAAGTCGCGGCGCTCACGGTCGCGGGCGGACAGGGCACGCGCCTCGGATTCGACGGTCCGAAGGGGACCTACCCGATCACGCCGGTCCTGCACAAGACGCTCTTCCAGTACTTCGCCGAATCCATCGGCCGCATCTCCGAAAAGTACGGCGCGCCGCTGACATGGTACATCATGTGCAGCGAGCTGAACGCCGCCCCGACAAAGGAATTCTTCGAGAAGAACAAGTTCTTCGGGCTCGCCGACGGCCAGGTCCGCTTCTTCGTGCAGGGCACCATGCCCGCCATCGGCCTCGACGGCAAGCTCATCATCGGCGCGAAGGACTCCCTCGCGCTCTCCCCGAACGGACACGGCGGCACGCTGCTCGCGCTCCGCGCCTCGGGCTGCCTCGACCGCATGGCCGCCGACGGCGTGGAATACCTCTCGTATTTCCAGGTGGACAATCCGCTCGTCCCGATCGCCGATCCGCTGTTCATCGGCCTGCACATCCTCGAAGGCTCGCAGATCAGCAGCCGCATGCTCCCGAAGACCTGCCCGACCGAGAAACTCGGCAATTTCTGCCTCTCCGGCGGCCGCCTGCACGTGATCGAATACAGCGACATGCCGCTGGAGCTCGCCGAACGCCTCAACCCGGACGGGACGCTGGCGTTCCTCTCCGGCAGCCCCGCCATCCACATCATCAGTCGATCGTTCGTCGAATCGCTCACGCAGGACGGCACGCTGAAGCTCCCGTGGCACCGCGCGGACAAGAAGGTCCCGTTCCTCGCCGACGACGGCACGGTCGTGAAGCCCGAATCCACGAACGCGGTCAAGCTCGAATCGTTCATCTTCGACGCGCTCCCGATGGCCGAACGCGCCATCGTGGTGGAAGGATCCCGCAAGGAGATGTTCGGCCCGACCAAGAACGCCACCGGCGTGGACTCCGCCGAATCCTGCCGCGCCATGCTCGTGGAACGCGACGCGCGCCGCCTCGGTCTCGCCGGAGTCCAGGTCCCGCGCAATGCGGACGGCACGCCCGCCGCGCTCGTCGAAATCTCGCCCCGCCGCGTCGTCGATGACGCCGACGCGGTGGAATACTTCCGCGCGAATCCCGTCGCGGAGCCCATTCAACCCGGCCAGGCCAGAGCGTTCGGAAAATGATCAAGATCGTACCGCTCAGCGAAGACGACATCCTGTTCGACGAGAAAGCCGCGGGCGAAGCGCTCGAAAAGGCGGCGCACCGCCTGAAACCGGTGCGTTTCACCGGAGTCTGCCCCATCGGCCGCCAGATCCTTTTCGTGTTCAACGAATGCCCCGCGGACGAGGACGACTCGGCCGCGAAATTCGTGTTCTCCAAGCTCCCGTCGCGCAATTTCAACGAGGTCTCGGCGGTCCTCCTCAGCCGGTTTACCGGCGGATTCGACACGCTCGGCACGTTCTTCATCGGCGACGACCTCTGGGGGCTCTTCAAGCGCCTCCCGGACAATGCCTGACGACGGAACAGGCGCATCCGCGCCCCGGCAGTCCGCCCGGAAACGCTCCTGGGGGAAACGTCTCGGCACGGCCGGAGAACGCGACGCCGCGCGGTTGCTCGCACAGCTGGGATACACCGTCCTGTTGCGCGACTGCCGTACGCCCTACGGAGAACTCGACCTGGTCTGCCTCGACGGCGCGGCGTTCGTGTTCGTCGAGGTAAAAACGCGCTACTGCCATCTGCGCCAGTTCGGCAGACGGCCCGAACCGTGGCGCGAACTCTCCGACGCCCAGAAACGCCGCAATTTCCGCGCCGCGATCTCGTTCCTGCACGACCTCGGCGACGACGCCGCGAACCGCCGTTACCGGTTCGACCTGATCGAAGTCCTGCGCGGCCCGTTCGGTCCGCTCGCCATCCGGCATCACGTCAACTTCATGGGCCGCCCGACCTTCTCGAAACAGGGCATCCCCGGCCGCGTCTTCCGCCGCAGGGCGAACACCGCCACGCAGTCCATGTTCTTCCCCGTGGAATAAGCGCGGCGGGTGCGTTTTCGCACATTTTTCCCCCGTTTTTCGTTCGCTTTTTCGGAAAAGGCGCAAAAGAATCCGCGTCTTCCGGTTGAAAAAAGCAAAAAGAGTGTTACAGTATATAGATACATACGCGACGCACGCACACTGCGCCGGCATTTCTTTTTTGGAGCTTTTTCGTTTTATGGCATCGGATCGTCTCGCTTTCATCATCGGCGCATCCCGGGGGATCGGGTATGCGACCGCATTGCGTCTGGCTCAGGACGGCTTCGACGTCGCGGCAACCTGCCGCGGCGACACGGCACGTCTCGACGGCCTGCGCGCACAGGTCGAGGCGCTCGGACGGTCCTTCCTGCCGGTTTCGCTCGACGTGACCGACCGCGCGGAAAGCATCCGCGTCATCACGGAGCTTTTCGCCGACAAGCCGCCGTTCGCGGTCGTCTACAACGCCGGAATCTCCAAGGACGACCTTTTCGCCTGGATGACCTCGGCGGAATGGGACGACGTGATCCGGACCGGGCTCGACGGCTTCTACAACTGCGTCCAGCCGCTGGTCCAGCCGCTCATCTCCGCGAAGAAAGGCCGCATCATCGTGATCAGCAGCGCGTCCGGCCAGGTCGGACGCCCCGGCCAGGTCAATTACTCCGCCGCGAAAGCCGGCCTCATCGGCGCGGTGAAGGCGCTCGCCGGAGAACTCGGCCGCAGAAACATCCTCGTGAACGCGGTCGCGCCCGGCGTGATCGACACGGAAATGACGCGCGATCTGGACATGACCAAGCTCCTGCCGCTCATCCCGCTCGGACGCAAAGGTGCGCCGGAGGAAGTCGCCTCGGTCGTATCCTTCCTCGCCGGGCCGTATTCGGACTACATCACCGGGCAGGTCATCGGCGTGAACGGAGGTCTGGTATGCTGAACTTCAACGCAAACGACAGGAAGCGCGCATGAACGGACTCAAACGCGTCGTCATCACGGGCAGCGGCATCTACAGCGCGCTCGGGTTCACGCCCGGCGAACTCTTCGACAACCTCGCCGCGGGCAAAAGCGCCGTCGTCCGCGCCGGAGAAGAGGAGAACTTCCTGCCGACCGCCCCCGCTCCGCGCGATCCCGAACGTTTCCGCGCCCTGCCGCGCACGCTCCGCCGCGCCATGGCTCCCTCGGCGTGCTTCACCGCGATGGCCGGACTTGCCGCTTTGCAGGATTCCGGGCTCACACAGGACGAACTGCTCGCACTGAGCGCCGGATGCGCCGTCGGGTCCACGATGGGCTCCGTCAGCACCCTGCGCGAAGGCTATGCGCTGGTCATTTCCGGGCAGAGCGACCGGCTTTCCCCAATGCACTTCTTCAAAGCCGCCTCCCACACCACGGCGTTCAACCTCGCACGCACACTCGGACTCAACGGCGCGATCTACTCGCCGTGTTCCGCCTGCGCCTCAGGGCTTCAGTCCATGGGACTCGGCGCGGCGCTTATCTCCGCCGGACAGGCCACGGTCATGTTCTGCGGCGGCGCGGACGAGACCGGGTCGGAAGTCTCCGGTTCGTTCGCCCTGATGTACGCCCACGCGCCCGTCGAGGACGACCCGACGCAAAGCTCGCAGCCGTTCTCGGCGCACCGAAAGGGGCTGGTCTGCGGCGAAGGCGCGGCGGTCTTCTGTCTGGAAGAGTACGAACACGCCGTGAAACGCGGCGCGAATATCTACGGCGAGATCGTCGGCTACTCCTCGAACAGCGGCGGAAACGGCCTCAGCCAGTCCGACGCGCCCGCCATCGCCCGCTGCATGACCGACACCTGCAAATCCGCGGGAATCAGTCCCGCCGATATCGACTACATCAGCGCGCATGCCACGTCCACGCTTCAGGGCGACGCCGCCGAAGCGGCCGCCATCCGCGAAGTATTCGGCGCGAACGTCCCGGTCTCCAGCCTCAAAGGCCACCTCGGGCACACGCTCGGCGCGTCCGGTCCGCTGGAAATGGCCGCGGTCTTCGAAATGGCACGCCATGGCGTCCTGATCCCGACGCGCAACCTCGTCGACGTCGACCCAGCCTGCGCCGGGATCGACCATCTGACCGCGCCGCGCGAAAAACCAATCCGCATTTTCTTCAAAAACTCCTTTGCGTTCGGGGGCATCAACGCCTCCATGATCTGCAAGCTTAACGTATAACAACCTTCCCCGGAGGATCCCGATATGAATCTCACACGCGACGAAATCATCGAAGCCGTCAACGGCGCACTCGTGAACGAAATGGAACTCGACCCCGCCGACCTTTCCCCTGAAAAGACCTTCTTCGACGACCTCGGGCTGGACAGCCTCGACATGGTCGACCTCATGATCGGCCTTCAGCGCAAGTTCGGCATCTCGCTCCGCGACAACGAGGAGATCAAGCAGGTCCGCACGCTCGGCGACGTCTACGATTTCTTCGAGAAGAACCAGGCGATGCTCACCGCGCAGGCCGAGGCCGCGAAGGCCGCCGCCGCACAGGCCGCGCAGCAGGAGACCGGCAAATAAACCGAACCGATTATCCGCCGACAGCTCAACCGGAGCAGAATATGTTTTCCCTGATCGTCTACACGCACATGGTCGTATGCATCATGCTCTACTGCATACTCGCCTCGCCGTTTTTTCTGGTCGCGGGGGTATTCTGTCTCCTCACCGGCAGGCCGTTCAACGTCGCGGTCCTCAAATTCATCCGATTCTTCGGGCGCTGCATGATCCGCTGCTGGTACAGCGTCTACATCCCGGTCCGCCTCGACGACTTCTCCGGCGGCGCGGACCACGGCATCTTCGTCGTGAACCATCGTTCGTCGTCCGACCCGTTCCTGGTCTCGATCATCCCCGCCGCGGGTGCCGCCATGGCCGCCGCGAAGGGCTGGGCGCTTCACATGCCGTTCTTCGGCGTTTTCGCGCGCATGGGCGGGTTCATCGACGTGAACAACCTCACCTACGAGGAGATCGTGGAGCAGACCCGCCGCGCCCTGAGCAATTCCGGCACCATCTACGTCTTCCCCGAAGGCACGCGCTCCGGGTCCCGCACCATGGCACCCTTCCACAGCGCGTTCTTCCGCGCCGCGAAGGAGCTCAACGCGCCGCTGATCCCGGTCGCCATCGCAGGCAACGAAGCCAGCCCCGACCGTTCGTTCCGCATGCGCCCGAGCCGCGTCATCATGCGCGTGCTGAAGCCGATCCCGCAGGAACGCATCGCGTCCGAGCCGCATTTCCGCATCCAGCGCGAGGTGCACCGCATCCTCGAGGAGGAGACCGCCGTGCTCGACCGCGAGATCGACGCGTGGAAACACGAACGGCGCTATCCGTTCTGCCTCACTTCCGCAAAATCAGCTTAAACATTCACATACCGTTTCAAAAGGAATTCACTCATCATGGCCGAATCCGAAACTCCGAAAACAAACAAGCCGGTCCTCAATCACGAGGAACTGCGCGCCAAGCTGCCCTACCCCGCCGCCGGACTGCTTCCGCACGGCGAGCCCTTCGCGCTGATCGACACGATCGTCGACGAATGGGACCAGGGCGGCAAGACGTCCTCCGTGGTACATCCCGACCATCCGCTGGCGGCCGCCGACGGCTCCACCGGCGCGGAAACGTTCGTCGAATACGCCGCGCAGACCGCCGCCGTGCTCGACGCGTACCAGCGCCAGGACAAGTCCTTCGGCGGACTCCTGGTCGAAGTCGTCGACTCCGAATACTCCGCCATCCCCCACGTCGGCGACACCGTGGACGTCGTCATCAACGTCCAGTACGACCTCGGCAAATGGCGCGGCATCGGGTACGAGGCGTTCCTCAACGGCACGCCCGCCGCGAAGGGCACCCTGAAACTCTTCCTGACCAACTACGAAGAGAGCAAATGACGTTCTGGCCGGCGGTCCGCATCCTGACGGCGGTCCTTCTGTCCGTCTGCGCATCCTTCGCCTTCGCGGGGGAGGATGCCGCACAGACCGGGCCGAAGCCGCAGGAAGCGGAAGTCAAGGTCTCTGAACTCGACACCGCGGAGTTGCTCGCGAACATCGCGAACTTCAAAACGCTCCGTACGAAATTCGTCCAGACGAAGCACCTGAAGGCGTTCAAAAAGCCGATGGTCCTGAACGGCGAGCTCTGCCTCGACCGTCCCGGAAAACGCTTCGCCTGGCACGTGGAAAAACCGCTCAAATATTCCTGCGTCATCGCGAACGGCAAGCTCACACAGTGGGACGCCGACTCGGACAAGACCGTCTCCGTGCCGTTCTCCAAATACCCTATGCTGGAAATGCTCTCCGACGCCATGACGGCGTTCGCGTCCGGCGACGTGAAGGCGCTGGAGAAGGATTTCGAGGCGGCCGCCGGCAAGGACGGCACAGTGGTCCTGAAGCCGCGCTCCGAACACTTCGCCGCCTCGCTCATCACCGAAGTCGAGCTCACGCTTGACGAATCGAAAACGAAGATCGTCAAGGTCCGCGCATCCGAGAAGAACGGCGATGTGACCGAGCTTGTCTATACCGATTCCGTATTCGATTCCGACATTCCGGACGCCCTCTGGCAGGCGAAACAGAAAAAATGAAATCTCTTCTACGGCGCGTCATTCTGTTCGGTCTGCGACGCCCGGTCCTCGCGGCGGTCCTGTCGCTTCTCGCGCTCGCACTTGCCGCGCTCCCGCTCCTCACGGCATCGTTCAGCGCGGACATCACGCGCATGCTCCCCTCCGGCAGCGAATCCGAACGCGCCTGCGCCGTGCTCCTGAACTCCGGGCTGTTCAACCAGTCCGCCGTCCTGTTCACCGCGGACACGGAGGAACGGCTCGACGCCGCGTCGTCCGAGATCGACACGATCGCAAATAAAATCACGTCCGTCCCCGGCGTCACGCGCGTCGACAACCGCTTTCTGCCGGACGACCTTCCCGCCACCCTCGCATCCTTCCAGGAATGGATCCCGCAGTTTCAGCCGTTTTCCGGGCTTGATGCCGCCGGGATCGTTTCCGCGGCCAAACGCAAGATCCTGCTCGGCGGATTCGCTTCGCTCGTGCTCGCCGACCCGACCGGGTTCGCCGCCTCGAAGCTTGCCGTGCTCGAACAGTTTCGCTCCGCCTCGTCGTTCCATCTGAAGGACGGCGAAACGGCGATCGTCGCCCCGGACGGACTGCACCGTCTGCTTCTTCTCGAAACGGACGTTTCCGCCGCCGACACCGCGGGCGGGCGCAAACTCATGGACGACCTCGAAGCCATCCTCGCAGCGCATCCGCTGTCCGGCATCCGCGCCGAGCTCCTGCTCGCCCACGCGCACTCCATCGAAAACGAACGCGTCATCAAGTCGGACGTGAAGCTCGCGTGCATTCTGTCCGTCCTCTTCTTCGTGCCCGCGATCCTGCTGCTGTTCCGCCGCGATCTGCGCGCGCTGGCGATTCCGGTCTTCCCCGCGGCCGTCTCGCTCGCCGCCGCCGGACTCCTCGCGATCCCCGGCGAACCCGTCCTGCTCTTCGTGACCGCCACCGGCGGGCTCGTGATCGGGCTGGCGGTCGACTACGGCGTACATGTCTACATGACCATGCAGACGCCCTGCCCCGTGCGGCGACTGGTCCGCATCGCGCCGTCCCTGCTGACGGGCGCGGCGACTTCGTCCGCCGTGTTCCTTCTGTTCGCGTTGACACCGATCCCCGGCGTGCGGCAGTTCGGCGTGTTCATCGGGATCAGCCTGCTCGCCAGCCTCCTGCTCACGCTTCTGCTGTTCCCGTCCATCCTCATTCGTACGAAAGCGCCCCTGCCGAAGCCGCATCAACTGAAGACATTCTCGCCGAAGCTCGCATGCGGCATCTGTTTCGGCCTGATGGCACTGTTCGCCGTCCTCGCCATCCTGCGCCTCAACATCCGCACCGATCTCCGCCAGTTCGACGCCGCGCAGGAGAAGCTCAGCGAAACAGCGGACGCAGTGGAACGCCTCTTCCTCGACGGTCCGGCGCAGGGCGTTCTGGCGGTCCACGGAACGGATGCCGACACAGCATTACAGCACGCGGAATCCGTCTGCGCCAGCCTCACGGGAAAGGATCCCGAACTGGCGGAATCCATTTTTTCCCCTACGTTCCTGATCCCGACGAAGGCCGAACGCGAGGCGAATCTCACTTCATGGCGCGCTTCGTTCAATTTTGACGCCTTCGCAAAATCGCTCCGTGCCGCCGCCGAAGACGAAGGATTCGAGCCGGACGCCTTCGATCCGTTCCTCGCCTCGCTCCAACGCGGCATCGAAGCGCCCGACCTCAATGCGAATCCTGATGTCTTCGCACCCGTGCTGAACCGCGTGCTGCGTCCCGCGGCGGACGGCAACGGCTGGTACGCGGCGGTCTTCCTGCCGGAATCCGCCCTGTCCCTCGCCGAAGGTCTTCCGCCCGAAATTGAGACCGTCCCGATCTCCCGCGCGGACATCCCCGCCCAAATCGTGTCCGACATGAAGTCCGCCGCGACGCTCCCCGTGGTCCTCGCCATATTCTCGGTCTTCGCGATCGCGTTCCTCTTCTTCCGCAGCGTTCGCGACAGCCTTTGCGCCATGATCCCGGTCGCGATGGCGCTCCTGACCGTCTGTGCGGTCTACGCGCTCCTCGGCAAGCCGCTGAATCTCGCCGCTGAGATCTCGCTGGTCCTGCTCTCCGGCCTCGCCATCGACTACGGCGTCTTCGTGAACGGCAGCGAGCGCTCCGCCAATCCGTACGTCTTCCGCGCGATCTCCGCCTCCGCGCTCACGACCGCCGCTGGCGGCCTCACCATCGCGTTCGCAGGACATCCGCTCCTCCATGAAGCGGGATTCGCGCTGATCCCCGGCGTGCTCGCCGCCTGGGGCGCCGCCGCCCTGCTTCTGCCGTCCATCCGGCGCGGATTCGTCAAACGCGTTTCCTCCGCCCCGCTCAAATCGTTCCTCCTCGCGCTCATCCCGGCGTTCCTTCCGTTCACCACAGCCTGCCACTCCCTGCCCTACGAATACGACCCGGTCCCGCCCCTGACCGAGACCGAATGGCCTCTTTACCGCGACAAGGTCCAGCCGCCCGCCGAGCCGATGAAACCGTTTGCATTTCAGGGCAAAGTCACGTTCGAATACAAGTTTTTCAAGCAGGCGACGCTCTGCGCCGTCTCCTACGACGAATCCGGCGAGCTGCGCGTGGCGGCGTTCTCCCCGTCCGGCGGCAAGATATTCGAGCTGTCGGGCACTGCTGACGCCCTCGCGGATTTCTGGTTCATGCCGATCGACGTCCTGGACGGACACGAAAAGGAGGCCGCCGGATTCATCCTGGCGGATTTCTTCCATATCTTCGGCAGTCTGGCCCCGTGGCGCGGCGTCAAAACCGGCGCGACAGAAAATGTAAAAGACGACAGCAAAATCATCCGCCGGGAGCCCTTCGGAGACGACGGTGGAGAGCTTGTCAGCGTGTTTTGGGGGTCGAAATTGCCGGTTATGGGAAAATATTACTTTAAAAACGAAACTATCGACTGGCAATCCTGGTATTTCAGGTATATTGTTAAAGATGCGGTTATTTTTCCCGAAATCATCGTATACGACAATTATAAACACGGATACCGTCTGATCCTGACGGTATCGGATCTTTTTGAGGACAGCGAATCATGACCATCTGGGATGAAATCGACACGATCTACAATCAGGCCGGCGAGAACGGCGAAGGCGCCTGCACGTTTTCCGTCCCCGGCACATTCTCCGGCTACCGCGGACACTTCCCCGGCAATCCGATCCTGCCCGGAATCGTCCAGCTTTCCTTCATCCGGCGTCTCGCGGAACGCCGCCTCGGGCGTGCGCTCCGCCTCGCGGGCGTCCGCCGCATCAAGTATCTCCGCACGATCACGCCGGACATGCCGGTCACGCTCACGCTGACGCTTGAACCGGGCGAAGCCGAAAACACCTGGGCCGCGAACGCCTCGTTCCTGAACGACATCGGCAAAAGCGTCTCCGCGGCGAAACTGATCTTCGCTCCCAAAGAAAGCGCGATATGAGACATCCCGAGTTCAAGCACTATTTTGAACGCACACCCGGCGACCCGCCGCCGCTCGAAGTCAGCGTCACGCGCCGCCTCCAGTTCAGCGAATCCGACCCGCTGAAGATCGCGTGGCACGGCAACTACGCGAAGTTCTTCGAGGCGGCATACACCGAGCTTTCGCACAGCTTCGGATTCGACAACGACCGCCTGGAACAGGAACACGTCTCCGCGCTCTTCTACCACGACGAATACGACTACCGCATCCCGCTCCCCTGCGACGCGGTGTTCCACACATCCGCCTCGCTCATCTGGACCGACGCTCCGCGCATCAACATCGAGTACGCCGTGCGCCTGGAGGACGGCCGCGTCGCCGCCACAGGATGCACCACGCAGGTCTTCATCGACGCCCGCGACTTTACGCCGCTCTGGCACATGCCGCTCTTCTGGGAAGAGTTCCTGAAGCGCTGGAAGGAAGGAGCGTACCGTCATGGATGACCGCACCCCCGTGATCGTCGACTGCGACCTGTACACCGCGTTCGGCCCCGGCGTGGAAGCCTGCTGGGACGGGCTTCTTCAGAATCACGCCGCATTCTCCGACTGCTCCCGGTTCCACAACGACAAATTCTCCACCGCGCTCGCCGCCATGGCACCCGGCGCGGACGTGAACGGCACGCAGGAGATCCCCGGCTTCTTCCTCGACTACCTCGCGCCGACCGCGAAGAAGATGCCGCGCGACGCCGAACTTTTCCTCGCCAGCACCGTCGGCGAGATCGAATACATCGACAACACCGAACGCCGCTGCACCTGCGACATGCTGCTGGAACGCGCCCTGAAGGTCTGCGGCAAGGACCGCGGACGCATCGTTTCAGCCGCCTGCGCGTCTTCGAACTCGGCGTTCGTCTCGCTGAACCGCCACATCCGCAGCGGCCGCCTCGATTCCGCGGTCGTGATCGGCACCGACTACGTCAGCGAGTTCATCTTCTCCGGATTCGCCACGCTCCGCGCCCTCGCCCGGACCATCGCGCGTCCGTACGACCGCAACCGCGACGGCCTGCTCCTCGGCGATGCCGCGTCCATCGTGAACATCTGCTCCGCGAAGAAGGCCGCCGAACTCGGTCTGAAGCCGCGCGCGGTCCTGGCGTCCGGCGGAATGAGCTGCGACGCGGTCCACATCACCGCCCCCATGCCGCACGGCGAAGCGCTCTCCGAGGCCATCGAACACGCGCTGAGCGAGGCGGGGCTTACCCCGGACGACATCGGCGCGGTCATCGGACACGGCACAGGCACGCGCTACAACGACGACATGGAGCTTCAGGCGATCCACCGCGTGTTCGGCGAACGCTCCGTGCCGATGCTCTCCGTGAAGGGCGCGTGCGGCCACACGCTCGCCGGCGCGGGCCTCGTGGAAGCCGTGGTCGGCGTCCGCATGCTCGAGACGGGGCTGATCCCGCCCCAGACCTCGCTGGTCACGCCCGAACCGGAAGCCGCCCGCTACGTCTCGACCGAGATCCGCAAACTCGAAAAACCGCGCGTTCTGTGCATGAACTCCGGATTCGGAGGACTGAACGCCGTCATCATCCTGGAGGCCGTATCATGAGCGCATATCCCTGGCACATCATCGGCGGTGTCACGGCCGACGGCCTGTCCTTCCGCACCTGGCGGCGCGGCCTCGTCTACACGGCCGGGGACACGCAGGACGCCAAGGCGAAAGTCTCCGAGCCGCAGGACGAATTTCCCCACGTCTTCGGACTCGACAACTTCCGGCGCGGCGACGCGAAGGTCCGCACGTACATCCTCGCCGCCGTCCTGGCGCACCGCGACGCCGAGGTCGATTCCGTCCGCGAGACCGCGGTCGTCGACTTCGGGCGGCAGGGCTGCCACGAACAGAACCTGAACTATTTCAACGACTACCGCGAGCACGGACGCCACCTCGGGCGCGGTCACCTCTTCGTCGGTACGCTCCCGACCACGCCGCCGTGCGAGGCCGCGATCTCCCTCAAGCTCACCGGACCGTGTTTCTACATGGATTCGCTCGGACGCTGGCCCGTTCTCTGGGACGAGGTCACGAACTTCTTCGAGATGCCCGGCATCCGCCGCGTGATGATCTGCCATTACGAATCGGACAGGCTGACCGTGCTGCTGGCGGAGCCCGGCGGCACGCTCGAGATCCCGGACGACTCCGGTCCCGAAAACCTCGCCCGCCGCATCTTCCGCGCGGAGTAAAGCCGAGGGGCTTATGCGCTGCTGCTGCGTGATCCCCGTTTACAACCATGCCTCCACGGCGCCCGCCGTGATCGAACGCGCGCGCGCCGTCATGCCCGATCTCCTCGTGATAGACGACGGCTCGGAGGACATCGACCTCGCGGAACACTACGCCGGGACGGGCATCGAGGTCATCCGGCATCCGCGCAACCTCGGCAAGGGCGCGGCGCTCCTCACAGCCGTCCGCACGCTCGCTCCGCGCGGCTACGACTACATGATCACGCTCGACGCCGACGCCCAACACGACCCGGAGGACATCCCGCGCTTCCTGCCGGTCCTCGAACGGAACGACTGGACGCTCGTCGCCGGGGTCCGCGACTTCTCCGTGCCGAACGTCCCCGGACGCAGCAAGTTCGGGCGCATGTTCTCCAATTTCTGGTTCCTCGTCGAGACCGGCAGAAAGATCTCCGATTCCCAGAGCGGATTCCGCGCGTATCCGCTCAAGTACGTCTCGCAAATTCATTGTTCCTCGCTCCATTACACGTTCGAGACCGAGCTCCTCACGCGCTGCATGTGGGCCGGGCTCGACCTCGCCGAAGTCCCCATCTCCACCCACTACGACCCGCCCGGCGAACGCGTCTCGCATTTCCGTCCGTTCCGCGACAACCTCCGCATGACCTGGCTGCACACGCGCCTGGTGTTCCGCCGCCTCGTCCCGTTCGGCGTCAAAAAGCTCCGGGAGACGCCCCGCGAATACCCGCGCCTGTGGAAGCCGAAGGAGCTCTGGGCGTGGCTCGTCAAGGAAAACACGTCCTCGCTCGGACTCGCGTTCTCGGCGTTCGTCGGCGCGCTCCTCGCCGTGTATCCGACGTACGGGTTCTGCACGATCCTGATCCTCTACGTCGCGACCCGGCTCCACCTCAACAAAGCCATGGCGGTCATGGCGCAGAATCCGTTCATGCCGCCGTTCTGCCCGGTCGTCTGCATCGAGCTCGGGTACTATCTGCGGCACGGCAAGTTCCTGCTCCCTGAGGACCTGAACTTCCACAGCACCATCCGCGAGATCCATCTGCGCTGGTTCGAATGGCTCCTCGGCAGCCTCATCCTCGCCCCGGTCTTCGCGCTGATCTTCGCCGTCATCGTGTATTGTTCCGCCGAACTCTGCCGCGCGGTCATCCGCAGAAGGAGCACCCGCGCATGAGCCGAGATCCCGTTCAAAAGCCCGCCGCGAATCTGAGCGACACGCGCAAGAACAGACTCGGCTCCGCGATCCTCCGCGGCATCCTGTCCGTCTTCGGCCCCGGCGCGGCATGCTTCCTTGTCAAGTTTATCGCCCTCGCCTATGCACTCACCGACAAACAGGCGGAAGCGCGCGCCCTGCCCTATCTGAAACACCGTTTCCCGGACGACCGCGGATTCCGCATGAAACGCCACGTCTGGCGGCTCTTCACGGCGCAGGGCGAGGCGCTGATCATGGCGCTCGCGCTTGCCAACGGCCAGGCGAAAGTCCGTGAACGCTACCCCGAAGTCTTTTCTTCCATTCGCAACGCCCCCGGCGGACTCGTCTTCCTCTGCTCGCATTTCGGCGCGTGGCAGGCCGCCATGCACTGCGTGAACGCCGGAGGCCGCGAGGTGGCGTTCGTCGCGAAGCCGGACCGCAACGCCGACGTCGACAAGAGCCGGGCGTTCAACGGCGGCGAGGCGGCCCCGATGCACATCATCGACACCGCGGGCGCGTTCGGCGGACTGCTGGAGGCGTTCGAGGTGCTGGACGCGGGCGGAGCCGTAGGGCTGATGGGCGACCGCTGCCTGGAGGCGGATTTCGTGCCCGTGCGTTTCCTCGGCGGGACCGCGCGTTTCCCCGTGGCGGCGTTCTTCCTCGCGGCAAAGGCGCACGCTCCTGTCGTGCCGTTCTTTCTGACGCGCGGACAATCCTACCGCGAGCTTCAGATCGAATTCGGGACCGTCGTGCGTCCGCAGCGCCCCGCGCGCGGCGCATCCGGCGCGAAATATCAGGAGGACGTTCAGGCATACGCCGCCGACCTCGAACGCATGGCGACGGAGCATCCTTACGACTGCTTCCTGTTTGAAAACGTATGGGAGGACCGAACATGATCCGTCGAATGCCGTTTGATCCCGTCGTGACGGGTTTCGCGCATCTGTCCTGCGCCGGTTCGACCGACGCCGGGGCACTGGCGCTGTTCCACGGCGAACGTCCGCCCGATACGCCGCGCCCGGCATGCAGTCTGATCGACTCATCCATCCACGACCCGGTGTTTTATCTCGATTCTTTCAAAAATGAAGAGGGCGAACCCCGCACGCTCGCCATGATCCGCGCGGTCGCAGCACGGGCGCTGGTCGCCGCCGAACTCGCGCCGGAGATGTTGCGCGACTCCGTGACAGGATGCGTGGTCGGCACGACCATCGCCCATCAGTTCACCGACACGGCCTACTACGCACACCTGCGTAAGAATCCCGACACGGACGAAAACGCCCCCGTGGGGCGCTTCCTGAATTCCAATCCGGTGGAGTCGATCGCCCGGGATTACGGGCTGACCGGGCCGATCCATACGGTTTCCAACGCGTGTTCCTCCGGCGCGGACGCCGTGTCCATCGCAGCGCTGTGCCTGCTTTCCGGCCAGTGCGAACGCATGATCGTGGTCGGCGCGGACGAACTCCACCGCACTCCGGTCGCCGGGTTCCACGTGCTCGGCGTGACCTCGCCCTTCCCGTGCCGTCCGTTCGATTCCGCGCGCGCAGGACTGAACCTCGGCGAAGGCGCGGGCGTGGTGATCCTCGAAACTCCCGAATGCGCCCGGAAACGCGGACGCAAGCCGGACTTCGCGCTGCGCGGATTCGGCATGTCCTGCGATGCCTCGCACATCACCGCGCCGGACGTGACCGGAGGCGGCATGAAGCGCGCATTCCGCGACGCCCTGACACGTGCCAATCTCTCTCTCGGCGACATCGCGTTCATCAACGCGCACGGCACGGGGACCGTCCTGAACGACCAATGCGAGGCCGCGGCGTTCGCCGGACTGGCGGAGGAAACCGGAGTTTCCACCCCTCCATTCTTCTCCACGAAACGCTTCACAGGGCACACGCTCGGAGCCGCCGGCACGCTCGAATTCATCTTCACCATGCTCATGCTGCGCGACGGCTTCGTCCCGGCCAGTCCGGGATGCAAAACGCCCGATCCCGCGCTCGCATGCGCGCCGTTGACCTCGCCGCTGAATCTCCCTGCCGGAACACGTTTCGCGGCATCCTCATCGCTGGCGTTCGGCGGCACGGACACCGTGCTCATCGCGGAAAGGCTGGGCTGAACCATGGCGCTTCATCTGCTCGCATCCTCGTTCACCGCCCCTGGCGCGGACCTGCACTGGGACGACGGGGTCCTCCGCGCCGAACGCGCCCGCCTCGGACTCGGACGGCGTACCGACCGCATGACGGCGGCGGTCCTCTCCGCGCTCGACCGCCTCGAAGGACGCCCGGACGACGCCCCGCTGCTGTTCGGCAGCATGCTCGGCGTGCAGAGCCGCATCACGGCGCTTCAGAACGACCTGATCGACTTCCCGGAAGACCAGATCGGCCCCGTGTCGTTCTCGTGTTCCGTCCACAACGCCGTCCCCGGCGCGGCCGCCATCCGCTTTGGCATGAAGGTCCCGGTCTTCTCTCTCGCCGGATTCGACCGCCTCCCCGGCCGTGTTCTTTCGCTCGCCGACGCAGTGTTGTCCGTCGGTGAGGCCGAACGTGTACTCGTGATCCTGACGGAGGAGCGTTCCGCGTTCGCCGACCGCGCGATGCGCCTGCATGGCCTCGACCCGATGGAATTCGCCGCGGTCTTCCTGCTGGAACGCGCGGAAGAGGGCGGCGAAACGTTCTGTCCGTCGCCCGGGCTTACTTATTTTGAATGGATCAAAAGCCTTCTGCCGATTTAACAACAGAGACCGTATTCCCACCGACTACGGCCGGCAGAGCAGTTCCAGCACCTGCCGCATGGTGATCCCCATGCGTTCCGGCCGTTCGCAGGTCAGACGCGGACAGCCATAGCAGAAATGCTCGTTCTCCCTCGGCGCATGCGGACAGCCGGCCCTCAAAACAATGCTCTGTTTCCCGAGCGGACCGCAAAACGCCGGATTCGTCTGGCAGAACATCGTGACAGTCCTCACGCCGAATGCCGCCGCGAGGTGGACCACGCCCGAATCGTTGCCCGCTGCCGCAGAACATTGCGGCAGCAGGGAAACGGTGCCGGAAAGGAAACCGCAAAGGACGACTGCCCCGCGAATCCCGTCCGCGATCTTCGAGCACAGTTCCCGTTCATCCGGCGCGCCGGAAACGATCACCCGGAATCCTTGTTCCGAAAGCTCCTGCGCCAGATCGTGAAACTTTTCCGGGGGCCACCGTTTCGCAGCCCATCCCGCTCCGGGGATCAGCATGACGATCCTGTCCGAGGGAGTCAAACGCAATTCGGAGAAGATCTCCGCTTTTGTCTTTTCGGGGACAGGCGGAACAAGCTCAAGGTCCGTCGAATCCGCCTGGCCGAGGAACTGTCTCACGATGGAGCGCGGCCGGTATGCCAGGTGAACGGACGGGATCAAGCTCCGCTTCGCACAAAACGAGTACAGCGGCGACGCCTCTTCCGCGATATCCATCCCGACTGTGTACGAGTCCAGATGATGACAGAACCATGCGGAATACCGGTTGCACATCAGGTCGAAGGTCAGGTCCGGGCGGACAGACTCCCTCAGAGCCTGCGCATCGCGTTTCAGATTGCCGAAACCGCCGGATTCGCGCGTCCGGTCGCTGACGACCGCGACTTCGTGGATATGTTCGGCAGGAACAAGCCCGTTTGCAAGGACACGGATGAACGCGCGTCCGGCTATGTGGATTTCCGCCCCGGGGTACGCCGTTTTCAGCAGCGGGACCGCCTGCAGCGCCCAGAACGAATCGCCCAGGTATCCGCCCGCGACAAGCAGGATCCTCTGCGGATTCCGCGGCCGTTCCTTCCTGCGGAACAGGGCAAGCGCCCTGAAGGAGCCGCACATTCCCGCTTTGATGATTGCTTTGAGCGCTGATTTCACGATGCGACCATGTAACCGGATCAATGTTATTCGTTCAATGAAACAGAAATACCCTGATAATATCGCACGTTTCCGCGCAAAAATCAAGCCCGTTTCTGTTTTTGCGTTTGAAATCGCCCGCGCGGGGGAGTATTTTATTAGAGTAAAAACTCCGCGAACCGTCCAACCTCCGAATTCGACATGAGCATCCGGGAAAGCTACGTTCATACACTCCACGCCTGCAACATCAGCTATGTCACGCAGGCGATCGTCAACGACTTCGCGCCGCTGCTTTTCCTGTGGTTCATGCGCGCCTACGACCTGAAGCTGGGGCAGCTCACCTATCTCCTCATCGGAAATTTCTGGCTTCAGATGTGCGTGGCGTTCGCCTGCGCCAAGCTCGCGGACAAGATATCCTACCGTCTCACGCTCGTGATCGGACAATTCTGTTCCGCCGCCGGGCTCGTGCTCATGACGGCCCTGCCGGACCTCATGCCGAATCCCCTCCTCGGCTTGACCTGCGCGGTCGCGCTGTACGCGGTCGGAGGCGGCGTGGTGGAGGCGGTCACCAGCCCGGTCGTCGAGGCGTGCCCGTTCAAGCGCAAGGCCGCCGCGATGAGCCTCGTGCATTCGTTCTACTGCTGGGGCCAGATGATCGTCGTGCTCGGATCGACGTTCTTTTTCCATCGTTTCGGGCTCGACAACTGGCGACTGCTCGCGTACGTGTGGGCGGCGGTCCCGCTCCTCGACGGCTTCTACTTCATGTTCGTGCCGATGCGGCCGCTGATCGCCGAGGGGAAACAGGGCCTCGGCATCCTCGGGCTTTTCAAGCTCCCGGTCTTCTGGCTCATGGCGGTGATGATGCTCTGCGCGGGCGCGTCCGAACACTGCATGAACCAGTGGGCGTCGTCGTTCGCGGAATCCGCCCTGGGCGTGAAGAAGGAGGTCGGCGACCTCGCCGGGCCGTGCCTCTTCGCGCTCCTCATGGGGCTTTCGCGCACGCTCTACGCCGCGTTCAGTACGCGCCTCAACCTCATCAACTGCCTCATCGCGAGCTGCGCGCTCAGCATCGCCGCCTACCTCACCGCCGTCTTCGCCCCCTGGCCGCCCCTCGCGCTCGCCGGGTGCGCCCTCTGCGGCTGGGCGGCGGGCATCCTCTGGGCGGGCGTCTTCAGCACGGCGTCCCTCGCGATCCCGCTCGGCGGCACCGCCATGTTCGCGCTGCTCGCCCTGCCCGGCGACTTCGGCTGCGGCCTCGGACCGGTGTACGTCGGCAGGATCGCGGCGTTCTGCGGCGACGACCTCAAAGCCGGGCTTCTCGCGGCGGCGTTCTTCCCCGCGCTCATGCTCGGATGCCTCCTGTACTACAAGTTCGGCTACCTGCCGCGCCACAGGGAGCTCGCTTCGAGCGGTATCCCTGAGGGCTGACGCATATCGTCCGCAAACTGCGATTGCACCCCTGCACGCAGCCTGACAACTCTTTCCGTTTTTTCAAGCCCGGTCCGCGTCTTTTTTTCAAAAAAAACGCTTCGGCTCTAATCATTCTCCTATCCTGTTGACTTCCAGTTATTTTTAAACTTCGGACCGGTAAAAATGATGCCGCGCATCCGGCGTTGCGAAAAATGCAAATAAATGTCGGAATTATTTTTGATAAAAATTTTCCGTTTCGCCATTGCATTTGTCAAGGGATTGATTATATTATACGGGAACACCACAAGATGTTGTGGTCTTCACCCGTTTGTCACCACTCTTGCCACCATTCATCCTATCCCCGCTCACATGAACGCCGACTCACGTTTTGGACTGCAGAAGCTCACGTTGCTGGATTACCCCGGCAAGGTCGCCTGCACCATCTTCCTGCACGGATGCAACTTCCGCTGCCCGTTCTGCCACAACGCCTCGCTCGTCGTGGTCCCGCAGGAGGATTCCGCCATGATCACGCTCGACGAGCTGAAGGATTTCCTGTCGAAACGGGGAAAGATCCTGGACGGCGCGTGCATCACGGGCGGCGAACCTGTGATGCGTCCCGACCTCGCCGAGCTGCTGGAGCTGCTGCGTTCGTACCGCCTGCTCGTCAAGCTCGACACGAACGGATCGTTCCCGGAACGTCTGCGCGAGCTCGTGGAACGCCGCCTCGTGGACGCCGTGGCGATGGACATCAAGAACACTTACGCCAAGTACGACGAGACGACCGGCGTGTCCGGCATGGCGGAACGCGTCGCGGAGAGCGCGGCCTACCTCAAGACCGCCCCGCTGGACTACTACGAACTCCGCACGACGGTCGTCCGTCAGTTCCACACGGTCGACGACCTGGCGGCGCTCGCCCGCGAGCACGCCGGAGTCGGGCATTATTTTCTACAGAAATTCAAGGATTCCGGCGATCTGCTCGGCGCAGGGCTGAGCGCGATGCCGGACGACGAGATGGAGCGCGCGCTGGAAGCCGTCCGGGAGTTCATCCCGAACGCGCAGCTGCGCGGCGTCGACACGTCCGGGGCGGAATCCTGAACACTTTTTCATTTTTTCAATTATAACATTTTCAAAACAACAAGGAAGAACAAAACATGTATCAAGTCCAGAAACGCAACGGCAAAGTCATCGACTTCGACATCACGAAGATCTCCGACGCGATCAAGATGGCGTTCGAGGCGCAGGAAAAGAACTACCACCCCTCAATCATCGACTTCCTCGCGCTGAAGGTCACCGCCGAATTCGAGCCGAAGATCAAGGAAGGCCTGATCGCCGTTGAGGACATTCAGGACAGCGTGGAGTCCGTGCTCGTGCAGGCGGGCTACGCCGACGTCGCGAAAGCCTACATCCTCTACCGCCGCCAGCGCGAAAAACTCCGCAACACCGCCAACACGATCATCGACTTCAAGACCACCATCGACGACTACCTGAAGATCAACGACTGGCGCGTGAAGGAAAACTCGACCGTCACCTACTCCGTCGGCGGACTCATCCTCTCCAACTCCGGCGCCCTCACCGCCAACTACTGGCTCTCCGAGATCTACGACGACGAGATCGCGAACGCACACCGCAACGCCGACCTTCACCTCCACGACCTCTCCATGCTCACCGGCTACTGCGCCGGCTGGTCCCTCAAGCAGCTCATCCAGGAAGGCCTCGGCGGCGTCCCCGGCAAGATCACCAGCGCCCCGGCGTCCCACCTCGCCACCCTCTGCAACCAGATGGTCAACTTCCTCGGCATCATGCAGAACGAATGGGCGGGCGCGCAGGCGTTCTCCTCCTTCGACACCTACCTCGCCCCGTTCGTGAAGGCGGACAACCTCGACTACAACGCGGTCAAGAAGTGCATCGAGTCCTTCATCTTCGGCGTGAACACCCCGTCCCGCTGGGGCACGCAGGCGCCCTTCTCCAACATCACGGACCTTATCAACAAGGCGTTCATCGAGACCATGATCGAGGGCGACGCCAACGGACGCGGGTTCCAGTACCCGATCCCGACCTACTCCATCACCCGCGACTTCGACTGGAGCGAGACCGAGAACAACCGCCTGCTCTTCGAGATGACATCCAAGTACGGCACGCCGTATTTCTCCAACTACGTGAACAGCGACATGGAGCCGAGCGACATCCGAAGCATGTGCTGCCGCCTCCGCCTCGACCTTCGCGAGCTCCGCAAGAAATCCGGCGGTTTCTTCGGCAGCGGCGAAAGCACCGGCAGCATCGGCGTCGTGACCATCAACATGCCGCGCATCGCCTACCTCGCCACGGACGAGGAGGACTTCTACAAGCGCCTCGACCACATGATGGACATCGCGGCGCGTTCGCTGAAGATCAAGCGCGAGGTCATCACGCGCCTCCTCGACGAAGGGCTCTATCCGTACACGAAGCGCTACCTCGGCAAGTTCGACAACCACTTCTCCACCATCGGGCTCGTCGGCATGAACGAGGCGTGCCTCAACGCCAAGTGGATCCGCCGCGACCTCACCGACCCCGTCGCGCAGGATTTCACGGCGAACGTCCTCAACCACATGCGCGAACGCCTCTCCGACTATCAGGAGAAGTACGGCGACCTGTACAACCTCGAAGCCACGCCCGCCGAATCCACCGCGTACCGTCTCGCCAAGCACGACCGCAAGCGCTTCCCCGAGATCATCACCGCCTCCAAGGGCGACGACGACACCCCGTACTACACGAACAGCTCCCACCTGCCCGTCGGCTACACGGACGACATCTTCTCCGCGCTCGACATCCAGGACCGCCTCCAGACCCTCTACACCTCCGGCACCGTCTTCCACGCCTTCCTCGGCGAGAAGCTCCCGGACTGGAAGAGCGCCGCGAACCTCGTCCGCAAGATCGCCGAGAACTACCGCCTGCCCTACTACACGCTCTCCCCGACCTACTCCGTCTGCAAGAACCACGGCTACATCGCCGGCGAGAAGAACACCTGCTCCAAGTGCGGCGAGAAGACCGAGGTCTACAGCCGCATCACCGGCTACTACCGCCCCGTCCAGAACTGGAACGACGGCAAGTCGCAGGAGTACAAGGACCGCAAGACCTACGACATCGGCAAATCCATGAGCCACAAGCCCGTCCACCACGACGCCCCCGCCCATGAATCCACCGAGCATCCCGTCGAGAAGCCCGCGCCCGCCGCGGCAGGGACCGCCGACCGCGTGATCCTCTTCGCCACCAGCACCTGCCCGAACTGCAAGATGGCGAAGCGCTTCCTCGACCAGGCCGGCGTCCGCTACGACGTGATCCTCGCCAACGAGGACATCGCCTCCGCCGACCTCTACGGCATCCGCCAGGCGCCCACGCTCGTCGTCGTCCGCGGAGGAAAGATGGAGAAGTTCGAAAACGTCTCCAACATCCGCCGTTTCATCGAAGAATCCGCCGCCGTGGCATTCTGACGGAAAGGAGCGGTTTCGGGTATGATCGACATCATCATCGTCGGAGCGGGCCCCGCCGGCCTCACCGCCGCCGTCTATGCGCGGCGCGCGGGCCGTTCGGTCCTGATCCTGGAACGCGAATCCTTCGGCGGCCAGATCGTGTATTCGCCCAAGGTCGAGAACTTCCCCGGCTACCTCGCGCTTTCCGGCAGCGAGATCGGCGAGAAGCTCGTCGACCAGGCGATCCACCACGGCGCCGAGCTGGAGCTTGATGAAGTCACCGCCATCAACGACAACGGCAAGATCAAGTCCGTCGTCACTCCGCGCACGCAGTACCTCTGCAAGTCCGTCATCGTCGCCGCCGGGTCCCGCCACAGGCCGCTCGGACTCCCCCGCGAGGACGACATCGTCGGACACGGCATCTCCTACTGCGCGCTCTGCGACGGCGATTTCTACAAGGACAGGGACATCGCGGTCATCGGCGGCGGCAACACCGCGCTCCAGGACGCCGTACTGCTCTCCGAGACCGCGAAGACCGTCACGATCGTCCAGAACCTGCCCAAGCTCACGGGCGAGGCCAGCCTCGCCCAGATCCTCAAATCGCGCCCGAACGTGAAGATCATCTACAACACGGTCGTGACCGAGCTCCTCGGCGAACCGGAGCTCACCGGGATCAGGATCAAGAACACCGCCGAGGACAGGGAATCCGTCCTCACGCTCGACGGCGTGTTCGTCGCCATCGGACAGATGCCCGACAACAAACCGTTCCAGGACGTCTGCGATCTCGACACAAACGGCTTCATCGCGTCGGACGAAGCCTGCCTCACGAAAACGCCCGGCGTATTCGTCGCGGGCGACTGCCGCACGAAGGGCGTCCGCCAGGTAGCGACCGCCGTCGGCGACGGAGCCACTGCCGCCCTCGCCGCCTGCCGCTACCTGAATTCGCTCACATTCTGACCTCACGCGCCGCCGGACGACCTCCGGCGGCTTTTTTCATCCCTGCGCGTCCGCGATGATCCGGCGCGGCGTGCAGGGATTATTGTGTCGTTTCGGGTAAAAATGCGAAAAAAGCGGGACTTTGCTTCGATTTTAAACCAAATAAGATAAAAAGTGCATCTTTCAGGCAAAAAACTACATATACAATCCTGCACTTCCCACGTTATATTATTTGAAGAATGGATTCGTGTGCGCGCATGCCGCACGGGTCCGCAACAAAAACGATGTTCCTTTCACCATCATAACCAACTCAACACCCCAAACAACACAAACAGGAGAACAACAAAATGAAATGCTCCGTCAGAATGATCGCGATCGCGGTTTGCGCCATCGCGGCAAGCCAGGCCTACGCCCAGTTCCCGGGCGGCGGCGCTCCGCAGCAGGGCCAGCAGCAGAGCCAGACTGAAAAATGGCAGAAGATCCTCAAGGACACCGAACTGGAACAGAAGCCCTTCACGAAAGGTGAAGACAAGCTGAACATCTGCCAGCACCTCTACAACAATCCTCGTCTTCCTGCACGGCATCGGCGAACGCGGCGACAACAACCTCGCCCAGAACGAACTCGGCGTGTCCGACATCGTGAAGAACATCCGCGACCAGAAGCAGAAAGTCGTCCTCATCACCTGCCAGTGCCCGTCCTCCGAGCTCTGGGCTCCGCTGCATCGCGGCGGTTCCGGCGCGGCTCTCCAGCCCCTGCCCTCCAAGTCCACCGGCCTCATCCCGGACATGATCGAAGCGAAGATCAAAGAATTCGATGCCGATCCCGACCGCGTCTACATCACCGGCCTCTCCATGGGCGGCTACGGCACCTGGGACACCATCTCCCGCCGTCCGGACCTCTTCGCGGCCGCGATTCCGATCTGCGGCGGCGCCGACCCGGCGCAGGCTCCTGTCCTGAAGAACATGGCCATCAGCATTTTCCACGGCGACCGTGACAACCTTGTCCCGACCAACCTCTCCCGCGAGATGTTCAAGGCCCTCGAAGATGCCGGCAACAAGAACGTGAAGCTCACGATCTACGAAGGCGTCGAGCACAACTCCTGGGAAAAGGCGTATGCCGATCCTGAGACCTTCAAGTGGCTCTTCGCGCAGAAGCGCACCGAAGAAGGCAAGAAGGCCAAGGGCAAAGTCTTCACCGAAGAAGAGATCAACGCGGCCAAACAGCGTGGCGGCGGCGGATTCCCGTTCGGCGGCGGCATGGGCGGCGGTATGCCCAACTTCGGCGGCGGTATGCCCAACTTCGGCGGCGGTATGCCCAACTTCGGCGGCGGTATGCCCCCGATGGGCGGCGGCCAGGGCGGCATGCCCAACTTCGGCGGCGGCATGCCTCCGATGGGCGGCCAGGGCGGATTCCCCGGATTCGGTCAGGGCGGCCAGATGCCCCCGATGGGCGGCCAGGGCGGATTCCCCGGATTCGGTCAGGGCGGCGCCCCCGGCGGTGCTCCCGGTGCTGCTCCCGGCGGCCAGGGCGGATTCCCCGGATTCGGTCAGGGCGGCCAGGGCGGCCAGCGTCCGCAAGGCCAGCGTCCCCAGGGCCAGGGCGGCCAGCGTCCCGGTAACGGCCAGGGTGGATTCCCCGGCGGCGGCATGGGCGGCTTCGGCGGCGGCATGGGCGGCTTCGGCGGCGGCATGGGCGGCTTCGGCGGCGGCATGGGCGGCTTCGGCGGCGGCATGGGCCCCGGCCAGGGCGGCGGAGCCTCTGTGAGCACGGTCAGCGAGATTCAGGAAAAGTTCCCGGCCGAATACAAGGCCGCTCAGGAACTCCGTCAGAAAGATCCCGCTGCGTATCGCGAGAAAATGCGCGATCTCCAGAAGAAGCTCACCGACTCCAAGGAAGAGTCCAAGTAAGCTGAATCGGGATTTCCCGACATAAGACAATCGAGTCAACCGGATCGCAACACGGTCCGGTTGACTTTTTTATCGCTTTTCCGTTTTTTCTTCGTTTTTTGCCGAAAAAACTTTAAAATCGAAATAAAACGCCATTGACTTTTCAAAAACGAGGTGTATATTACTTTAAAATTAAAATAATCTAAAACCGAAACCAACAATCCCGCGGAGTCCTGCCATGCTGAAATCTTCCTCCATCCTCCTCGTCTTCCTCGTTCCCGCCGCACTCATCGTCCTCATCAAAGTGTGCCCGGCGAAGATTCAACCCGTTTCCGACGAACCTGTCATCAGCGAAGCCGAGGCCAGGCGCATCGAGGCGAAGGAACGCCGAGCCGAACGCGAGGAAGCACGCAGGGAAAAGCGCGCGATCAAACAGGCGCAGGAGAAGGAACAGCGGAGCCTCGAAGACTCCGACAGATGGTTCGCCGCGCATGGCGAACCGTCCGGGTTCAACGAGGATGACGGGGCGTTCGGATTCGAGGAGACTCCCGTTCCCGGCATGATGCCGCCTCCGATGCCGCCGGTGCTCCCGAATATCGCATACGGCCGGATGAGAGGCGGACACGGGTTCGAGGGCGGGATCGGAAACGACGATTTCGGCGGTTCCCGGAATCCCGATTACGACGGATTCGGCGCGAACGGTTACGGCGACGATTTCGGAAACGGCTTCCGAAGATTCTGATCCCCGTTCACAACAGGTTCAAAAAAGACTGTCTCCTCGCGGATTCGGTCTTTTTTTTGTTTCGCGGAAGAAAACGGTCCGGTCATTTTCCGTGTTCGGAGAGGAACGCTTCGGATGTTTCGTCGCCCTGTTCGGCGGCGGCACGGAGCCATTTCACGCCCTCGGCTTCGTCCTGTTTCACGCCCCTGCCCTCGAAATACGCCAGTCCCAGCAGGGCTTTCCCTTTCATATACCCCTGATCGGCGGCGGCACGGAACCATTTCACGCCCTCCGAGGCATCCTGTTTCACGCCGATGCCCCTGGCATAGAACCCGCCGACCATGCACTGCGCGTCCGGATCGCCCTGTTCGGCGAGCGCAAGATACGTTTTCGCGGCCTGTTCGAACAACTTTTCCGCCTCGGCGGGATCCTTTGCCACGCCCTTGCCGTCGCGGTAAAGCCCCGCCAGATCGTGCATCGCGCGCGGGTCGCCCTGTTTCGCCGCCTTGTACAACGCCGCGGCGGCTTTCGCGTACCAGTCATCCGATTCCGCTTTGTCTTTTCCCTCATAGACGAACCCGAGGACACGCATGGCAAACGGATTGCCCTGTTCCGCGGATTTGCGGAGAAATTCGATGCCATCATCGAACTCCTGAAATTCAAGGATCGCAGTCTGCCCGACCCGGTACTGCGCCTCGGCATGTCCGAGTTTCGCGGCTTTTCCCCAGCAGATGAGCGCCTTTCCCATGTCCCGTTCCGTGCCGATGGCCTGTTCGAAGCACAGCCCGAGCATGTACTGGGCGTCGCGCACAGCATCATGCGCCGGATTGTCCTCCATCTTCGCGCCCTCATGGAACCAGTGGAACGCCTTGTCCCAGTCTTTTTCCACGCCCTTCCCCTCATAATAGCAGATTCCGAGGAGATAACACGCACGCGCATACCCCGTGGTTTGCAAGAGGCACTGCACCGCGTTTCCATAATCCCCGGCTTCGTATGCCGCCACGCCCTGCTTAAATAGATTCGACCGTTCCGACCAGGAACCATAGACATCGACAAAAATGCCCGCGATAATCAGAAGCACGCCGATCACGACCGTACAGCCGGAATGATGGTGATGTGTTTTTTCTTCTTTTTCCGCAGGTCCATCCTTCGCCTTTTCGCAGGAAGACTCTTGCGCATCGGGCACGGAGAACGATGCAAGCTCGTCCGCCGACAAAGGATGGTCCGGATCCGGCGAGCGGTCCGGTTCAGGTTGGGACGGTTCTTCGATATCCTCTCGCGACGTCTCGTCTTCCCCTTCCTTCTTTTTCCTCCGCCCGTCCCATGCGTCTTTGATGAGACAGATTCCCGCGTAAATGAGACAGAACACATGGAACAGCATCATGACAAGGATCGCCGCCCCGATGATGTATCCGATGATTCCCTGCGGATTGTCGAGGAACAGACGATAACAGATAAACGATCCCACGCCGAAATATAAGGCGAGGACAACCACGCAACAGATCAAGGTTTTGATAAAATCCCAGATCGCATTCAGGAGTTTCATCTTCTCGCCTCATTTTTTGATTTCGATTCACACAAAACAAGTATCGCATGTAAATACTATACGGTTGTTTCCGAAAAAAGCAAGCAGGCAGTTCATAAAAAAGCACCCCGGACCGGAGTCCGGGATGCGAGTGTCTTTCGTCTTTCCCGACGTCCGGCAGGAGTTCTGAGGCGTCCTGCCGGGCGGGGTATCAGCAGACCGGAGAATTACTTCTTCGCGGGCTTCAGATACTTGTCGAGGAATTCGATGACGCGCTTGGAGTTCTTCTCATCGAAGAAACGTCCGTCTTCGTGACCGCAGCCATCAAAGAAGCCGGCGCCTTCGAAGATCACTTTGTCCTTGCCGATGTACTTGGCAACGGTTTCGGCGAATTCCTTGGAGGAACCGATCGGAACGACGTTGTCCTTGGTGCCGTGCTGGATCAGGAATCCGGGAGCGGTCTTGGGATCAAGCGTGTGGGCATACATGCCAGGATCGGCGCGCTGTGCGGGAGCGGGATTGGTCTCGCGGTTGCTGTGGATCGGGAGACCGACGTAGGAGCTGTAGGGGCCCTGGTCGGCATCGTGGCCCATCATGCCGCGGCCGGCTTCGGCCTCGGCGTCCTTGGCCTGCTGGTCCATGGTGAGGACGTTCATCGGGCCGAAGAGGTCGACGACGGCCTGGACGGAGGAGGAGTATTCGGCGTTGTCGCCGATATCGCCCATCATGAGGCCCTTGATGTTGCTGGTGGTGCCGAGGAAGCCCGCCATGTGACCGCCGGAGGAGTCGCCGATCGCGCCGATGTGGTCGGCGTCAAGGTTGAGTTCCTTCGCGTGGGCGCGGATCCAGCGGACGGCGGCCTTGGCGTCGTTCATCGGACGCGGGAAGGAAGCCTCGCTGGAGAGACGGTAGTTCAGGGAGAAGACGGCATAGCCGGCCTTCACCAGGCGATCGAAGAATCCGGCGTTGCAGCCGCGGGCACTGCCGCCCATCCAGGCGCCGCCGTGGATGTAGAGGATGGCCGGAGCCTTCTGGCCTTCCTTGATCTCGGGGAGATAGCCGTCCATGTACTGGGAGCTGGAGCCGTCGGCCGCGAACTTGATGTCGGCCATCTGCTTGACGCCGATCGGCTGGCCGTTATTGGTCATGACGCCGCCGCCACCGCCGCCGAAGCCGCCCATCATGCCGAACATGCCCATGCCGCCGCCACCGGTCTTCTTCGGGGGCTCGATGTCCTTCCATTCCTTCTTGGCGGAATCCCAGAGGGAGCAGACCGGGCACTTCTTGTCCGCGGTGCAGAGGTCGACTTTCACGTAGGTCGGGCCGTCGGCGTTGTATCCTTTCGGAAGCTGGCTGCCTTTGTCCGGCTTGGCTTCCTGCTGCTGGCCGCCGGGAGCTCCGCCCATTCCGGGGAAGCCGCCCATGCCCATGCCGCCGAAGCCGCCCATCATCGGGAAGCCGCCCATGCCGCCGCCTTCGCCGCCGCCCATCGGAGGCATGCCGCCGCCGAAGCCGGGGAATCCGCCAGGCGCGCCGCCTTCGCCGCCGCCCATCGGAGGCATACCGCCCATACCGCCGAACATGGCGCCGAAATCAGGCATCTGGCCGCCGAACATGGCGCCGAAATCGGGCATTCCGCCTTCGCCGCCCATCGGGGGCATACCGCCCATGCCGCCGCCGAAGCCGCCCATCGGGGGCATTCCGCCCTGGCCGCCGCCGAAGCCGCCGCCCATGCCGCCGCCGAAACCGCCGGCAGGCATCTGGAAGCCGCCGCCCATGGGCATGCCGCCCGCGGGAGCGCCGCCGGGAGCAGCGCCGGGTGCACCGGCCGGAGCAGCACCGCCGGCCGGAGCCTGAGCGGAGAGCACGGACGCGATCAGCATGGTACCGGCGATGAACGCGCCGGAAGCCAGCATCTTGTTGAACATGTGTTTCATACGAATCTCCTTGTATGATTTTTGTTGGATTGGTTGTTTATGTGTTGCGGGACGAGTTTATTTGCTTACATGTTATTTAACGATACCGGAACAAACATTATTGCATGTACTTTTCAAAAAAAACATGTATTTTAGTTTAATTCCGTAAAAAACGGGAAGCGGACGAACCGCTTCCCGAAGGATCAGAGAACGGGGCTCAGCGAGGAGCGCCGGCTCCGGGAGCCGCACCCGCGCCGGGAGCGCCGCCCGGTCTAGGAGCGCCGCCCGCGGCACCGGCACCGGGAGCACCGGCAGGTCTGGGAGCGCCGCCCATGCCGCCGCCGAAGCCGCCCATGCCGCCGCCGAAGCCGCCCATGCCGCCGCCGAAACCGCCCATGCCGCCGCCGGGACGCTGGCCGCCGTTGGCGTTAGCCGCGGGGGCCGGATCCGGCTTGGGCTGCGGAGGAACCGTGCCGCCGAAGGAGTCGAACAGCGGGTCTTTGTTGACCGGGAGTTCGAACGCGGAGGTCGTGAGGCAGGTGAGATCGGTCTTGGACTTGATGCCGTAGACTTTCTCGTTGAAGTAGTCGATCATGTAGTTCATGTCTTCGGCCGTGACAGCGTGGCCGGACTTGTGGATGTTCGCGACGATGTGATCGCCGAGGCCGAGCTTCTCATAGGAAGCCTTCGCGGCGCGGAAGGTGAGCCACATGGCGGGGGCGTTCACCCAGTCTTCACCCGTGCAGGAGCCGATGATGAAGAGGTAGCGTTCAGGATCGGCGCAGAGCATGGCGAGCATGTGCTGGTCGACGGGGAGGGTCTTCGGGTCTTTGAAGCACATGAACTTGTTGTTGAACCAGCCCTGTTCGCCGGTGGCCTGGAGGCTGTCGATCGGCTCGTTCCGGCCGTACTTGTATTCCTTGGAATCGTTCTTGCTGGAGAAGTCGTAGGTCTTGCCTTCGGAGACGTAGCGGTACATCGCGACGCCGCCCGCGCCGGAGCAGGACGGAGCGCACATTTTGATGCGGGGCTCGAACGCGCCGCAGACCATGGCGGCCTTGCCGTAACGGGAGACGCCGGTCACGATGGTGTTCTTCGGGTTGATGTTGAGTTCCTTGCCCGCGCCCTTTTCGAGGGCGTCGATGATACGGGAGATGCCCCAGCTCCAGGCGAGGAGTTCGCCGGTCTGTTCCTTCCAGTCTTCACCGTAGGGATACAGATCGTAGAAGAGGCCGGTGTGACGGTTGTTGTCAGCGGCGATGTTGGTGACGCCGCCCATGAAGCCGCCGCCACCGCCGAACGTCATGGAAGCATAGCCGCGGGACGCCGCGACCGCTTCCTGCGCGCCGTGCATGCCGAGGACGACGGGCCAGCCGCCTTCCGGCATCTTGACTTCGTCGCTGGCGGTCGGGAGCGTGATGTTCACGTCGAACGTGCCGGACTTGCCGGTGCTCTTGCGCGTGACGGTCACGGTCATGGACTTGCGGCCGTTGTTGTCGCCTTCGTTCATCTTGTAGGTGACGTCGACTTCGGAGCCATCGTGCCACACACCGTACATGTAGTATTCATAGAGTTTCTTGATCTCTTCGGCGCGCTTCGCCCAGTTGTCCTTGGTCACGGCGGTGCCGTCGCGGAACTTCATGATCTCCGGATACGCGTCGGAGGCCTTCAGGTCCTTGACCATCGGGAAGCCGCTGTCATCGGCCTTTTCGGGTTCTTCGCTGCGGATGCCGCCGGGGAGAGTCGCCATGTCGACCGCCGGGGTCTGATTCTGCTGGCCGCCGCCCATGCCGGGGAAGCCGCCCATGCCGCCGCCGAAGCCGCCCATCATCGGGAAGCCGCCCATGCCGCCGGGAGCTCCGCCCTGGCCGCCCATCGGAGGCATGCCGCCGCCGAAGCCGGGGAATCCGCCTTCCGGCATCTGGAAGC
>ONQZ01000030.1 GCA_900320095.1 uncultured Lentisphaerota bacterium | reverse complement strand
GGGCTTGGCGGATGCCGGCGTTTTTTTCGGGACCGGGTTGCCGAGGCTCGCATTGGCGCCCTTGTAATCGTTGCAGTAGAAACCGGAGCCGACGAAGATCACGCCGGACCCCGCGCCGATCTTGCGTTTCAGCGCGTCCTTGCCGCATTCCGGGCACGTTTTCAGGTGGTCTTCGGTCATCTGCTGAAATTTTTCAAACTCGTATCCGCAGTTCTTGCAGACGTATTCATAGGTGGGCATGTCGACTTGTCCTTGTTGTTCCGCGGCGGCCCGGCGGGATGTCCTTCCGGCGGTCCGCATCCGTGTTGAGGGGGTTGTGTTTTTGTTGTTTTCGGGGTATTCTAAGCATACTTTGTGCCAAAATGCCGCACGCGGCGGTCCCGCCTCGAATCCGCCGCCGAACGTCTGACGTTTGTTCTGTGCCATGCGACATTCTGTCCCATTTTCGTGCCAAAGTGTGCCGTCAACGCCGTTTTCTTCTCCGTTTCCATCTTTTTTTCGATTTTTTTCGACTTTTTTTCATTTTCCGCTAAGATTTCCGATATGAGAAACGTCTAATAGTATAGAAATATGTTATGAAACGTTCCCGCAACACAAGGAGCACCCCATGAAAAACAGTCGGTTCAAATCTCTTTGGGGCGCGGCGCTCGGCCTCGTCCTGCTCGCCGCCGTCCCGTTCGCAGCATCCGCGCAAACCGCCTCATCTTCCGCGCCGAACGGGGCGACCCCCGCCTGGGGATTCCCGGGATTCGGGAATCCCTTCATGCGGCCTGTCCCCGACGATGGACCGACGGACGGAAAGGATCATCCGAATTATCATATCTCCACTCCGGTCGAGTGCAAACTTGATTACTACTACCGCACCACTATCGACGTTCGCGCCAGGATCGACAAGCAGGCAGGATTCCGGCTCGAAGCAACGACCCTGAGCTACCAGAACTATGCCGTCGACCCGGAGAAATCCGCGGATGCGGCTCCTGTCCTGTTCGGCGGGAAATTCGCCGAAGACGTCAGCGTGAACGACACAAACAGAACCAAAAACAAGTGGACGAACCTGCTTCAGCCGTTCAGGAACGCGTTCGACATCCCCAAACGAGGGCCGGGCCTCCCCTTCGATCCGTCGTTTGACACTGACATCTGGTTCGATCCGGGCGGATGCGAGATTACGATTGTCGAGCACGCGAAATCGCTGGAAGTGATTGCCACGAACCGCAAGGCCGAACCCACCCGGTTCCGGTTCAATCTTTCGAACGGCGATCCGTCCTTCGACCCGTCCGCCAACCGGAAGGAAGACGAAAAAAAGGATTCTCAAAAAGGCGGATCCGGCAGAACGAGTAATCCGCGGCCCGCGGCGGCTACTGGTTCGACGGACGGCAAGGCGCACCCGGACACCCCCCTGATCGCCCCGGCGGATGTCAAGGCTTTCAAGCCGGAACAGAAAATCGTCATCAGGGGAACGGTCGACAAGTCATGCGGGTTCCAGATCAAAGGGAACACTTTGTCCTACCTGAATTCCAAGTCCACCAAAAACCCCTCCACCTTAGGGTATTCGTATTCCGGTCCCTCTAAACTCACATTCAGTGGCAAGTATGCGTCCGGCGTCACCGTGAACGGCGAGGCGTGGACCAGTCTGAACCGGCCGCTCACACTGAAAGCGACTCTGAAGAAGGATTCCGTGAAGCACATCACGTTCAAGGGACCGTCCTGCTCATTCGATTACCGCAAGTGCGGCGACGCCGTGGCGGTCTTCATCGGGAACTATGACAAGAACGCGTATCAGGACAAGCCGGCTCAGTTTGAGATCGTCTTATACTTCGCGGATCCGGCCGACTCGACCGAGGCGGCGCGGACCGAATGACCGCCCCGGAATCCGGACGTTTTATATAAAAAGATAAAAGGCGGCTTGCATTTTCCTTTTCGGGGTGTATATTATATGCTACGTTTTCTCAACGCATCCGGACTGGCCGTATGCCGGTTCCCCCGCACCAAACCAACCCCGCGGGCGGATGCGCACAACTGAACAAGAAGGTATCTTGCTCCGCGTCAACCGACAACAACCGCGGAGGAAAAGAGCCGGAACAAAGAAAGGCGGATGGAATTATGGCCATCTCTGTCAAAGACCTGTTGGAAGCCGGGTGCCATTTCGGGCATCAGACGAAGCGCTGGAACCCCAAGATGAAAGATTACGTCTATGGGGCGAAGAACGGTATCTCGATCATCGACCTCACGAAAACCATCCGCCAGATCGGCGACGCCTGCAATTTCCTGCAGCGTGAAGTCATGAAGGGATCCCGCATCCTGTTCGTCGGCACGAAGCGCCAGGCGCAGCAGGTCGTCCGCAACGCCGCGGAAGAAACCGAAATGTTCTACATGTCCGAACGCTGGATGGGCGGCACGCTCACCAACATCGAAACGATCCGCAAGTCCGTGAAGAAGATGCGCGAGATCGACGACATCGTGAACGACGAGGAAAACTCCAACCTCAAGAAGAAAGAGATCGTCCGCCTGGCGCGTCAGGGCGTCAAGCTCCATCGCAACCTCGACGGCATCGCCGACATGAGACACCTGCCCGACGTGGTCGTGGTCGTCGACGTCTGCCACGACGAGACCGCCGTGAAGGAAGCCCAGAAGCTCAATATCCCGATCATCGCCATCGTCGATACGAACGGCAATCCTGAAAACATCGCGTACCCGGTCGCCGCCAACGACGACGCCGTGAAGTCCATCAAGATCATCATGGACACCTTCGTGGCCGCCATCAACGACGCCCTCGGACTCTACAAGGTCAAAGTCGCCGAAGACAAGGCGAAGGCCGAAGCCGAACGCGCCGAGAAGAAGGGCGCCGACGACAAGGCGAAGAGCGACGAGCGTCCCGCGCGCCGTCCGTCCCGCCGCCCCGCCGGCCCCCGCAAGGATGCCGCTGCCGCCGACGGCGAGAAGAAAGCCGCTCCGCGCCGCAAGGCTCCCGCCAAGGAAGTCAAAGACCTGTCCGAACTCAAGAAATCCGATGTGAAACCCGAGGAGAAATAATCATGGCAGCTATCACCCCGCAAATGGTCAAGGAACTGCGCGACAAGACCGACGCAGGCATGGGCGAATGCAAGAAGGCCCTCATCGAAGCGAACGGCGACATTGAAGCCGCTGTCGATATCCTCCGCAAGGCCGGTATCGCCAAGAGCGCCCACCGCGCCGACCGCGCCACCGCCGAAGGCAAGATCTTCGTCGCTGTCGACGGCAACCAGGCCCTCATGCTCGAAGTCTGCTGCGAAACCGACTTCGTCGCCAACAACGAAAAGTTCCTCGAATACGGCAACGGCGCCGCGAAGAAGATCCTCGCGAACACCACCGGCGACGGCGACGTCACCGAGGCCGCGCAGAAGTCCGAAGAGACCGAGCTCGCCGCCCTGTTCTCCAAGTTCGGCGAGAAGATGATCATCCGCCGCGCCCTCCGCTACACCACCGACCAGAAGATCGCCTACTACATCCACTTCAACGGCAAGATCGGCGTCCTCCTCGACATCGGCGGCGAGATCGACGAAGCCGGCATCAAGAACACCTGCCTCCAGATCTGCGCGTCCAATCCGCAGTACGTCAACTCCTCCGAAGTCCCGGCCGAAGCGATCGCCCACGAAAAGGAAATCGCCACCGCCCAGCTCAAGGAGAGCGGCAAGCCCGAGAACATCATCGAGAAGATCGTCGCCGGCAAGATCAACAGCTGGTACGGCGAAATCTGCCTCGTGAACCAGCCCTGGATCCTTGACAACAAGACCACCTTTGGCAAGCTCTTCCCGAAGGCCACCGTCAAGCGTTTCGCCCGCTGGGCCGTCGGTCAGTAATCGACCGCGACAGTTTCTTTCTGAAATATCGAACCCGTTCCGGTTTTCGCCGGAGCGGGTTTTTTCGCGCCCGAAGACTCAGGGCAGGGGGGATTCGTGCGCGGCTTTTACCGCGCACCAGGGCAAGCCCAGGACTGCAGTAGTGCCGGGCTAACGCTCCGGCACCAGGGCAAGCCCTTGACTGAAGCAGTGCGCTCAGCTTCGCTTGCGCACCAGGGCAAGCCCAGGACTGCAGTAGTGCCGGGCTAACGCTCCGGCACCAGGGCAAGCCCTTGACTTGGGTCGGGAAAAAACTACTACACGATGACGGTCCAGTTCATGTCGACACCTCGGCCGAGCTCGACCCAGTTCGAGGTACTGCCCGCGCTGTAATACCCGAGCATGCCGGTCGAATACTGACGGACGAGCAGGTCGTCCTTCGCGTCGCCGTTGTAATCGCCCGCGCCGACCACGAACCAGTCGTTTGCGTCGAGCTGAGCAAGGGACGTGTAGCTGTCGACGTTGCCGTTCGCGCACATGACCATGGAGCCGGTCGCCTTGTGGAACAGCACGATGTCGTCCTTTTTGTCGCCCGCGAAATCGCCGATCGCGCGGACTTCCCAGCCGGACCAGTTCGTCGAGCCGAGGGATGCCGCCGTGCCGTCGAGCCCGACCGCGTAGAAATACTGGCCGTTGTTGCCGGACATCAGCACGGAATCCTTGCCGTCGCCGTCGAAATCGCCGCACCCGGCGAGCTTCCAGGCATCGCCGCCGAAGTCGCCGCTGAGCGTCGCCCAGTCCTCCTTGCCGTCCTTCCACACGCCGAGCGCATACAGTTCGGGGGCGTACCAGATGATCGAGTTCACGCCAGCCTCATTTCCGGTCAGGTTGCCGACTTTATTATTCCACTGGATATCATCCTCGTTCGTGAGGTAGCCGATGTTCTGCCACGTGCTGCCGTCGGGATTGTCGATGGCGTCGGTGTAGAAACCGATGTAAGCGCCTTTGATGCCCGCCTCGCTGGTCACGTTGCCGAACAGCACGGAGTCGGCTTTGCCGTTTCCAGTCATATCGTGGCAGCCGAGGTTTTCCCACTCGGCGGGATGATTGCTGTTCGCGGACTGCCAGGTGTTCGTGCCGTTCATCCAGTAGCCGTGCGCATAGTTGTTCCCGGTCCACACGAACATGACGTCGCTGATGCCGTTGCCGTCGATATCGCTCTTTGCCGAGCCCGCCGGCGCCGCGGCCTCGACCGTGACGTACAGCATGTCGTGATCGTTTTTCAGCGAATAATCGAGGTCGCCGATCCTCGTTCTGCCGCCGACTGTGAGCGTACCGAGGTTCGTTCCCCAGGTGTTCACCACGGAGATCGATTTGTTGAATTCGGATATGTTGTCCGCGAGCTTGTATACCGTCTGTTTCTGCGTGTTGCCGACAGTGAGCGTGTAGACCGTTTCACTTCGAACGAATACCTTGGCAAAATCGCGGATGAGCGCGTAGTTCGCCAGATAGTCGATCTGGGAGATGTCGAAGTCCAAAATGCCGTCATAGATATTAAGGACCCCACTGGAGGTGCCGCTGAGATTGATCGAGCCGGTGAATTTGCCGCCGGACTCGACATTCAGACGATCAACCACCATGCCGCCGGAGCAGCAAAGCGTTCCCCCGGCGGAAACGATCCCGTGAACATAGGAGGAAGAACCGATGATTGCCGAGCCGCCTTTCTTGACGTTGCAGTTGGAAACCGTGGCGCTGCTGAGCGTCATCCGTCCGCCGGATGAGATGTTGACCACATAGGCGGACCCGCCGCTGATCGTCATTTCGCCGCCGGATTTGATTTGGGTGGCGGCGGCGTATGCGCCTTTGGAAATCGACAGGATTCCGCCATAGCCGATTTCCGTCCCATCGGCGGTTGCGCCGGAGGAGACATTGACAATGCCGCCTGCGGAGACGAGGCTGTTTTCCAGGAAGCCGTAGACGGTTGTTTTTGCTTTGTTCGCGATCGTCATGCCGTACGCGGATCCGCCGGAACTCACAAGGAGGGATGCCTGCGAGCCGCCGATGCTTCCGCCGCTTGTCTTCGCGCCGAAGTGGACGGTCAGTCTGGGATAATCCCCGGAGGAAGCGGAGCCGAATCCGTCGACCTTGACGGCGCCCGTGCTGGCTCCGCTGCTGAGGTTCATCGTCCCGGCAAGGACACTGCCGCTGGAAAGATATGCGCCCGAACTCAACGTAAGATATCCTTCGTTCAACTCCGCATTCCAGACGGTGCCGCCTGCGATTCTCAATGACCCGCTGCTGACATACACGTCCACTAAGTACGGTTTGGAAAAAGTAGCCGATCCTTTAACAACGCAGATATTCCCACTCGACAACACATCGCAGTCGACCGCGCTCCCCCCCGAACCGATATAAATGGTCCCGCCGCTGCTGACCGTGCAATTGCTCAGAACACCGTTATCCCTTGCGGAAAGCACACCTCCTCTCAGGACATTGACTATGCTTGCGACGCCATTGGAATACACTGTTTCGGAACCATAGATGTTGCCGCTGGTATGGATCCCGGCATTGACATACATCTTTCCTCCTCTCAGGACATTGATCCGCCCGGCGGTTCCACCGCTTCTGACATCAAGTTCTCCGCCGCTATAGATATCTGCCGAATTGAGGCTGCATCCGCTGGAGAGAAAAGCAACGGCTGAACCTTTGACTGTCAGTCTCTCCACATATCCGCGTTCGGATATTCCGGATACAACCATATCTTTGATGATCATATACCCCCCGAGCAGTTCGTCGGAGATGGACGATCCGCCCGAGATGACAACATTGCCGCCGCTGTAGGTGCCGGAGAAGACTCTGCCATACACATCAATAGCTCCGGATGAGAGGATCGTACTGGAAGCGACCGCGCCGGACAGAACATACAATGCTCCTCCTGAGATCTTTGTCGCATAACATGCGGCCGCGGAGGAAACATACATCCCGCCGGGTGCCATCGTCGTCGAGGTCGCCTGTCCGCCGGGTTTCAGACTTACGATTCCGCCGGACATGTATGTGGATGTGAGACTCCCGCCGCTGCTCGCGGTCACGGATCCGCCGCTGTGGACGGTCGCGCTCCTGACGAGTCCGCCGAAAGCCGCACGGACCACTCCTCCTTCCTCAACATCAAGACCCCCGGCCGTGCCTCCGGAGGAAACGAATACCGTGGCGTAACCCCCCAAGGGTGCGGAGGGGCCGCCGACGGTGCCTCTTATCATGCCCCCGCCGCTTGAGATATAGACCACGCCGGATCTCAACATCGTATCGTAGGCGCTGGCATATTGGTGAATGTACATTTCGCCGCCGGAATAAAGAAGGGTGTTCGACGCATAGGCGTAGATCCCCGTGCCGCTGCTGAGCCATCCGGAAAGATACATGGACCCGCCGGCCCCGATGGATGCGTTCGACGCGATCCCGGCATACACGCTGAGAAAAGAACTGCTGTAGACTGTCGGATTGGAGACCACGGCGTTATAGACGTACAGAGAACCGCCGGAGCAGACCATCGCGTCGTAATCCCATGCGCCGCGGGAAACCCTTTCCTTGCCGCCGTCATGAATGCGCGCCGAGCTTACGATGCCGCCGGATTTGACTTCGAGAGTTCCGCTATTCATGACATTTGGCTGAAAAGCAAGTACGCCGCTTGAAACGGTGGCGGTTCCGCTGGAAATGACAGCTCCCATGATGAGATTCCTTCTCTATGTTGAGTATCTTGATATTCGTTGAATTCGGACGCAAACGGAGAGCCGGAAAAAGCGCCGGCGCCGACTTGTGCAAAATATAGCATGGTTTTGGCTGAAAATCAAACAGGTTTTCAGAATATTTTAGAAATTTCCGGCATGCCCGCGTGAACGGGACGAACACGCTGATGCCGGATGTGTCTTCGAGCGGGAGGACCTGCCGCGTGCTCATGCCGTTTCGACCCCTCCGGCGGCATGAAAAATCCGCCGGAAGCGGGGAACACTTCCGGCGGATTGAGCTTGCGATACGATCGGGTCGCCCGGATCAGTATTCGGCCATGCCGAGGCCGCGGCGCAGGACGATGGAGGAGCCTTCCTTGTCCGTGCCGAACGCGAGGATGCGCGGAGACGTGGTGTCGGCGGAGACGGTTCCGGCGGCCGCGCCGGCCGGGTTGGAGGCGGCGAAGAAGTCGCCGGCTTTCAGCTTCGTGACGTCGTCCACGGGCTTCTTCGTGATGAGGAGCGACATGCCCTTGTCCGTGTTGGCGGAGATGAGGATGCGGCCGTCGCGGAGTTCCATGGCGACCGGGTTCTCGCCCTTCAGGCCGATCTGCTTCGCGAGGTCGGCGGAGTGGATCTGCCTGCCGCACTTGAGGTTGAGGTAGCCGTAGATGGAATCCGGATAAGGCAGGATCCTCTGGCTCGGCGCGCGGAGCGACCAGGTCTTGCCCTTGTCCTCGGTGGCGTAGACGTAGTTTTCGCCGTCCTTGTCGAAGACGCTGGCGACGATGACGCCCGCGGGATTGGGCTGCATGCCGGTCGGCGCGGGGGCGATCTGCGCGATGGTCGGGCGGACGAGGTCCTTGCCGTTGACTTTGCACAGCGGATACGAGGTCTCGTTCCATGTCTCGCCGTCGTCGTCGCTGCTCACGAACTTGATGACGCGCTGTCCGCCGTCCTCGTCGGTGGAGAAGACGCAGACGAGGCACTTGGAGTCGAGGCGGATGATGTAGGGATCGGAGACGGTGCCCTTTTCGGGCTTGTAGACGGTGCGGATGTCCTTTTCCCAGGCGATGCCGTCCTTGTACTGGAATCTGTCGCCGAGATCGCGGCCGTACATGGCGGCGGCGTCGACCACGCCCCAGAACGCCGGTTTCGGCTTGTTCTGGCGGTCGAAGAGCAGCGGAGCGTTGCGGCGGCCGCCGAAGGGATAGGTGTCAAGCCAGGAGCCGTTGTCGGTGAGGCCCCAGAGGGTCACGGCGACGATGTGCTTGCGATACTTCAGGAAGAGAGCGTAGGCGTCGCGGTAGCGGTCGCGGAGGTCCTGCTGGACGAGCGCCGGGAGGACGCCGTTCGGGTACGGGTTGGCGTTGGCGCGGTCGCGCGGAAGGATGTCGATGTCGAGCTCGGAGATGAGGATGTCGCAGCCGGTGCTGAGGAACGCCTGGATGGTGCGTTCGACCTGGTCCATGTCGGGGTCGGTGTAGCGCCAGTGGCACTGCATGCCGATGTAGTCGACGCGCTTCTTGTCCTTGTTCAGCTCGTTCACGAGGCGGACGATGCCGTCGCGCTTGGCGGCGAGGTCGGTGTCGAAGTCGTTGTACACGAGCTTGGCGGTCGGATCGGCCTCGCGGGCGGTGTCGAACGCGATCTTGACGTAGTCGGGTCCGATAATGTTGTACCAGAAAGATTTGCGCATGGAGCCGTCCTGGACGACCGCTTCATTGACCACGTCCCACACGTGGAAGTTTTCCTTGTCGTGGGCGATACGGGTGCGGATGTGGTTCTGCATGCGCTTGATGAGCGTCGCGCGGCCCTGTTCGCCGGGCTGGAGGTCGCGGTAGACCCAGCCGGGCGTCTGCTGGTACCACACGAAGCAGTGGCCGTGGAGCTGCATGTCGTACTGTTTCGCCATGCGGACGAGGCCGTCGCCGCCGCCCCAGTTGAAGTTCCCTTCGGAGCGTTCCACGCTTTCCCACTTCATGGCGTTGTCCGCCACGACGCGGTTGAAGTGCTTGCCGGCGAGGTCGCCGAGGAAGGAGCCGGGCTGGGTGAAGCCGCCGAGCGCGACGCCGCAGAGGAAGTCGTCCTTGAAGATTTCGCGGAGCGCCGGTTCGTCGCCGAGCTCCTGTTGCTGGCCCTGGCCGCCGAAGCCGCCGAAGCCGCCGCCGAAACCTCCGCCGAAGCCGCCCATGCCGCCGAACTGGAACTGAGCCATGGCGAAGACGGCGGGGATCGCGGCGATCGCGGCCGCGATGAAAGGTGTGCAGGAACGGATATTCATGCTGTGAATCCTTGTTTTTGTTTTGAGTGAAAAACGAGTGTATGGTTTTATGTTCATAATATACATGCGCGGGGAGGTTTTCAAATGGAGATTACGGCAAAAAACATGTAGTATTTATTATTTCGGGCGAAAAAGCGAAGTGGGACGGCGAGGCGGCGCGGGGCGGGAACGGCAGACGGGAGCTGGATAACGAACGCGGCAAACCATGATTTTGTCGCATATTTTGGCTGTTGATCGGACTTTTGCTATTGACTTTTTCGCATTTTCGCTGTATTTTACTGCATAGAAACGCGTCTTTCCGGGCATTCCCCCTCAAAACGTGTCCGGAAAGAACAGAAACACAATCAAAATCTTTTCATGGAGGAACAATCATGAAAAAAAGCATCTGTATGCTCGGCTGCGCCATGATCGGCGTGTTGGCCGCATGCTCGTCCGACTCCGCCTTCAAACCGGCCGATCCGGCACTCGTGGCCGCCGCCAACGCGGCAGTGATCACGCCGAGCGAAGAAGTCTCCGCCCAGATCCAGCAGAGATTCGCAAACGAACTGCGGATCCTGAAGGAAAACAATATGAAACGGGAAACCATCAAGGACGCCGACGGCAGCATGTGGTATTGCCAGGGCGTCTACAATGAGGACCAGCCCGGCAAGCCCGCGATCGTCGTCTTCCTGCACGGCATCGGCGAACGCGGCGACGAAAACCTCGCCTCCATCCGCCTCGCCGTTCCCGAGATCGTGAAGCAGATCAAGGCCTCCAAGCAGAAAGCCATCCTGCTCGCGCCCGAATGCCCGAGCAGCCAGCTCTGGGCTCCGCTCCATCGCGGCGGCGCCATGGCGAAACTGACCGAGAAGCCCGCGCAGGCGCTCGGACTCGTTCCCGTCCTCATCCAGAAGAAGATCGAAGAATTCGACGCCGATCCCGACCGCGTGTACATCACCGGCCTCTCCATGGGCGGCTACGGCACCTGGGACCTTATCTCCCGTTACGGCACCGACCTCTTCGCGGCCGCGATGCCCTGCTGCGGCGGCGGCGATCCCGCGCAGGCCAATGAAAAACTGAAAGACCTCCCGATCTGGATCTTCCACGGCGGAGCCGATCCGACCGTGCCCGTGATGCTCTCCCGCCGCATGTATGCCGCGCTGAAGGAAGCCGGCAACGACGACGTGTTCTACAAGGAATACCCCGGCGTGGACCATAACTGCTGGGACCGTACTTATCAGAATCCCGAATCCTGGAAGTGGCTGTTCTCGCAGAAGCGCGGCGTCAAGTCCGACGTCCGTCCCGAACAGGGCGAAGTCGTGAAGGTCACGCAGGAAGAATTTGAATCCGCGGGCGGCTTCGGCGGCGGTCGTGGCGGCCGCGGTCAGGGCGGTCAGCGTGGACAGGGCCAAGGCATGGGGCAGGGCCAGCGTCCGCAGGGTCAGGGCGGCTTCGGTGGCCAAGGCATGGGCCAGGGCCAGCGTCCGCAGGGCCAGGGCGGACAGCGTCCGCAGGGCCAGGGCGGCTTCGGCCAGGGCGGCCAGCGTCCGCAGGGGCAGCAGGGCGGCTTCGGCCAGGGCGGCCAGCGTCCGCAGGGTCAGGGCGGCTTCGGCCAGGGCGGCCAGCGTCCGCAGGGTCAGCAGGGACAGAATCCCCAGCGCGCCCGCGACCTCCAGATCATCCGCGACAACGATCTGAAGCAGCTTGAATACAAGACCGACGCGGGCCACAAGGTGTGGTACTGCGAAGGCACCTACAACATGAACGCCGCGGGCAAGCCCGCCATCCTGCTCTTTCTCCACGGCGGCGGCGAACGCGGCGAAGACACCGACAACGCCAGCCAGGTCCGCCTGGGCCTCCCCGCCATCATCCGCGCGATCAAGGCCGATCCGACCCGCAAGGTCATCGTCCTCGCTCCGCAGTGCCCGAGCAGCCAGTCCTGGGGCGGCATGGGACGTCTCCCCGAGGACGGCTCCGCCGCGATCGACATCCTTCCGAAGCTCATCGAGCAGAAGATCAAAGACTACAACGCCGACCCGGACCGCGTCTACATCACCGGTTTCTCCATGGGCGGCATCGGCACCCTTGAAATGTGCGCCCGCAGACCCGACCTCTACGCGGCGGCCGTCGCGATCTGCTGCGGCGGTTCCCAGTCTCAGGCCGACAGGATGATCTACATCCCGACCCAGCTCCATCAGGGCGGCAGCGACCCGACGGTCCAGCCCGCCCGTACCCGTGCGTTCTACGACATGCTGAAGAACGCCGGCAACACCAAAGTCACGTACACGGAATACCCCGGCGTCGGCCACAACTCCTGGGACAACGCCTACGCGGACGCGAACACCTGGACCTGGCTCTTCGCGCAGAAGCGTGATCCGCAGCGTCCTGTGCCTCAGGCGCAGTCTCAGACTCAGCCCCAGGGCGGCCAGCGTCCCGCCGGTCAGCCCGGACAGGGCATGGGCGGTTTCGGTCAGGGCGGCCAGCGTCCCGCCGGTCAGCCCGGACAGGGCATGGGCGGCTTCGGTCAGGGCGGCCAGCGTCCCGCCGGTCAGCCTGGACAGGGCATGGGCGGCTTTGGTCAGGGCGGCCAGCGTCCCGCCGGTCAGCCTGGACAGGGCATGGGCGGCTTCGGCGGCGGCTTCGGCCAGGGCGGCCAGCGTCCGCAGGGCCAGATGGGCCAGGGCGGCTTCGGCGGCGGCTTCGGCCAGGGCGGCCAGCGTCCGCAGGGCCAGATGGGCCAGGGCGGCTTCGGCGGCGGTATGGGCATGGGCGGTTTCGGTGGCGGCTTCGGCGGCGGCCAGCCCGGCATGGGCGGACAGCAGGGCCCCAGATCCAGCGTCAACACCATCGCTGACATCCAGGCCAAGTTCCCCGAAGACTACAAGGAAGCTCAGAAGCTCCGCCAGACCGATCCCGCGGCGTATCGCGCGAAACTCCGCGAGCTTCAGGGCAAGCTCACTGACGCGAACTGACCGGAATCGGGTCAGCCCGATCTGACATTATGCGAAGCCGGCCGGACGCCGATACGTTCCGGTCGGCTTCTTTCCGATCCGTTTTCGTTTGCGGATCGTGAGGTGAAACGGCACGGAATCGCGTTTTTTTTCGATTTCCGGCTTGTTTTTCCCGAAAATGGCAATATATTAACTGATGCCTTACCACCTTAACCCTAAACAAGGAGAACTACAATGGCTGCAAAAGTCGATAAGAGCAAATGCGCCGGCTGCGAATCCTGCGTCGGAGCCTGCCCCGTCAACGCGATTTCCATGAAAGACGGCGCTGCCGAAGTCAACGAAGCCGATTGCGTCGGCTGCGGCGCCTGCGCTGGCGAATGCCCCTGCGAAGCGATCACGGTTGAGTAATCATCCATCCGCTTTTTTGCAAGAAGAAACCCGGTTTCACGGCCGGGTTTTTTTGTGTCCGGACGCAGGGGATGCTCCCGCGTTTCAGGGGTTGTTGTCTCACAAATAAACCAGAGCATATTGATTTTTTCTCCATTCCGTGCTATATTAATATTTTACCCCGAAACGGGATGTCATATCCCTGAAACAGAACAGAAAACAAATAGAAAACAGTCACCCGGCGTCCGCCGTCCCCCCCATGGAAAACAGCCTCAGACAACACGCGAAAGCACTGCTCGGCAGCATCTGGATCTTCCTGATCGTGTACCTCGCCCTGATCGCCGGGCCGGATTATCTGCCGCGCATCTTCGTGCATCGCGACCAGGTGCCGCTGGAATGGACCTCCGTGCTCTCCGCGCTGGCGGGGTATCTCTTCCCGTTTACGCCGCTCTTCCTGCTGCGCGGACGGTTGTTCCGGGTGTACGCTGTCGTCCTGATGTTCCTCGCGGCGCTCAGTTTCTTCGTCTGCGGCTATGTGGTCCTGCGGTTTCACATGCCGCTGCACGCCGGCACGCTGAACCTGCTGTCCACGACCTCCTGGCGCGAATCACGCGAGTTCATGCTCCGGGAGATCATTTCGCTCTCCATGGTGTATTACGTGCTCGCGACCGCGACGGGTCTTTCGATCGTCTGGTTCTTCGGGTTCGGCGTGAAGCCGCTCCAGAACCGGAGACTGTCGGCCTCGGCCGCCGGGTTCTGTGTCCTGCCGATCGCGTGGATCTATATCTATTACTCGTGGATCAGCCCCGATCCCGTGCTGCGCGGTTCCGCCGCGTGGTTCGCGCTCCTGCCCAACGAGGTGGCGGATTCCGGCAGGAAGATGGATATCCTGCACGAATGCATCGAGTATCCCCAGATTCCGCAGGACCTGACCTGCGAGGGCCCGGCGGACGTGGCGGTGGTCGTGATCGGCGAAAGCGCCGTCCGCGGACACCACTCGCTGTACGGGTACAACCGCGACACGACGCCCGAGCTGGAGAAAATCAGAAACGAGCTCGTCGTGTTCCGGGACGTGATCTCCGCGATGCCGGTCACGAACTACTCGCTGTACTACATGCTGACGTTCAAGACGCTCCACGACCAGCTGCATCCGCGCGCCACGATCATGTCCGTGCTGGCCCGCGCCGGCTACCACATCGACGCCTTCTCCACGCAGGAGAATTTCGGCGAGAACTCCGTTTCCGCTCTCTTCACCCCGTGGCATCCGAAGTACCACGAAAACGAGTTCGACGGCTGCCTGGTCGACGACGTCCGCGAAGCCCTCGTGAACCGCAGGGACCCCACGCTGATCATCCTCCACATCATGGGCAGCCACATCACCTACCGGAATCGCTATCCCGAGGAGTTCGACTATTTCGCGGAGCAGAAACCGGAAGTCTCCGGGCAGGAGATCAATCCGCTGTTCCAGGAGAACATCAACGCGTACGACAACTCCATCCGCTACACGGACCATGTGCTCGGCGCCATCATCGGGGAGCTGAAGGCCGCGGGCGGCAAAAACATGCTGTTCTATTTCTCCGACCACGGCGAGAACGTCGAGACGAGTTTCCTGCAGAACTACCGCGACGCGGAGAAACGCGATTCCTACGAAGTGCCGTTCCTGTTCTGGTTCTCGCCCGAATACCGCGCGGCGTACCCGGACCGCATCGCCGCCGCCGAGGCCGCCGCGGACAAGCCGATCCAGCTGGACCGCGCCGCGGAGGGCATCCTGTCCGTTTTCGGAGTCTCCTCGCAGAGCTATCCCGCGAGCGAGAATTTCCTGTCGTCGGAGTTCGCCATCAAGCCGCGCTACATGATGGAAGGCCACGTCCTCTACAGGGAAGACGAGTGATCCGCGCACCGTTTTTGTTCGGCGGAGTTTTCAGTTCGCGCCGCGCGGCTGGACCGCCGGAGCCGGCTGTTTGCGGGAAATGATCGTGACCGGGCGTCCGCACGCCTCGAAGACCGCCTTGATCTCCTCCAGACGTTCCCTCGACGGGATTTCGATCCAGTCCTCGGTGCCGGGGCGGTCGAGCGAATTGACCTGCACCTGGTCGGGCGCGATCTCGCGCAGACACTGCACGAAGCGTTCGAGCGAGGCGGGGGAATCGTTGACGCCGGGCACGATGAAGACCTCCAGCCACATTTCCACCTTGTTGGCCGCGCGGAACGACTTCAGCGCCGCCATGAGGCTGTCGAACGTCACGCCGGGAGCCGGGCGGTTCACGCGCACGAATTCCTCCTCGTTCGAGGCGTCCAGCGAGGGCATGATGAGGTCGATCCCCTCGAGTTCCTTCTGCAGGGCGGGATCGCCGAGCAGCGTGGCGTTCGTGATGAGGCAGATTTTGACCTCCGGGCGCTTCGCTTTCACGGCGCGGATGATCCGCCCGATGCCGGTGTGGAGCGTGGGCTCGCCGACGCCGGAGAACGTCACGTAGTCGATCTTCTCGTGTTTTTCGAAAAACGCGTCGAGCTCGGCGAGGGTGCGTTCGACGGGGTAGAAATCGCCGCGCTCCATGGTCAGGTTCGTGGTCGCGCCGCATTCGCAGTAGACGCAGTCCAGCGAGCAGGTCTTGAACGGCAGGAGGTCGACGCCGAGCGAGACGCCGAGCCTGCGGGAAATGATCGGTCCGAATACGCTTTTCTTTTTCTCCGTCATATCTGTAACTCCTCCGGGGATCACCCGAAAAACATGATTTTCACCGCGATGCCGAGCAGCACGACGCCGCCCAGGATCGAACTCCGGCCGCCGAAGCGGTCGCCGAATATGCGCCCGGAGATGCAGCCCGCCGCCGAGATGAACGCCGTGACCGCGCCGATCACCAGCACGTCGCCGGTGATGTCCGTGCGTCCGAGGCAGGTGTAGGAAACGCCGACCAGCAGCGCGTCGATGCTCGTGGCGAACGACAGTACGATAAGGCGGAGGAGCGAGCACACGCCGACTTTTTTCGCCTGCCCCTCCTCCTTCGAGAAGCCCTCGCGGAGCATCTGCGCCGCCACGAACGCCAGCAGAAACCCGGCGGCGATCCGCCCGAGCTTCTGCACGAATCCGCCGAAGAGTCCGCTCCCGAACCAGCCGATCGTCGGCATCAGCGCCTGAAATACGCCGAACGACGCCGCGACCAGCACGATCTTGTCCCAGTTCAGCGTCTCGACGCCCGGATTCCGTTTGCATCCGCATTCGTACGAGCCGCGCGCGTGGCAGACGGAGCAGACCGGAGCGGCGGGCGTCGGGCTGAGGAACGGCAGACGGCGATACCAGGGGCGCTTTCCGAGGGTGTCCGGGGCGGGATTCTGCACAGGCTGCGATTTCGGGCAGGACCAGCCGACGGCGCCGAGCGCGAGGGAGACGGCGAGCGCATCCATCGCGAGGCCCACGCCCATGCATGATGCTTCCAGAATGTTCACCGCGTCACCTCGCAGATTGGTTTCCGGCTCCGTTTCCAAGCTCAAAAACTGGGCGTCACTCCGGAAAAAGGGCAAAAAAAATGGTACGCCCTCGGGGATTCGAACCCCGGACCCAATGATTAAGAGTCATTTGCTCTAGCCGGCTGAGCTAAGGGCGCACAAAAATCAAGTATGCATTTAATATAGACCCTTTCGCCGGAAAGTCAAGCGTGAAACATGAAAAATGACGAAAAAATGGGTGGGAAACGAGAGTTTTTCGGAAAAAACGCCTGTTTGTCATTGCTTTTTTCATCGGATGAGGCTATATTATTGATTCTTTTTCCAGAAAAAAATCAGGACGGATTCAAATGGGCGAAAGTTTCGAGGCGAGATTAATCGCGGCAAGCTCCAGGGAAGTGTTCAAGAAGGCCAAGCAGATCCTGCACAGCGGCGGTCTGCTCTGCTGCCATGAGATCGAACGCGGGGTCCTTCGCGCCGTCTGCCGCGACGCGAACGGCATGGTGTCGCACGCCGAGATACGAGGTTTCCCGAACGGCCCGTTCTCCGGCACCTGCACATGCCGCGGCAAGTTCCCCGGATTCTGTCCGCATTCGATGGCCGCCGCGCTGTACCACGCCAAATACACGATCAAGAAGCACGACGAGCCCCAGCTGCCGGACCTGCCGGTGCAGTTTGCCGGACTCCGGTTCGTCGGGATCCCCGAGCTCCTGACCGAGCTCCTGGGCGAACACCCGGCGCACGTCGAGATTGAGACCGAGGACGAGTTCCCGCACGCCCCGAGCAAATGGGAGAACGTGCATCTGCACGTGAACCTGGTCAACGGAACACGCGCCTACGCGGGCAACCAGACCAACCTCCGCCAGCTCCATTTCGACAAATCGACCGCCTCGCTCCGCCTGGAGGCGTTCTCGCCGCAGGACCGCCAGATCATCCGGTTCCTCGCGATCAACGCCGAACAGCTCGAACGCCAGACGCTCTCCCTCACGGCGGAACAGTGCACCGAGTTCTTCCACTGCCTGCCCGGTTTCACGCGGTTTGTACATAAAGGGCAAAGGATCATCGTCCACCCGGACCAGGCCGCGCCCGTGCTCCTGCTCGAAAAACTCCGCACCGGCTGCCTCCTGCGCTCCTCGATCCTGGTCAAGGGGTCGCCCCTGCCGCTGAAGGACGTGAAGGTCATCGCCGGACGGAGCGGCTGCTGGGTCGGCATGCTCGGCGAATACTGGTGGCTGCCCGCCCGCAACGACGTGGCGTGGATCCGCAATTTCCTGCGCACGACCATCCAGCCGTGCGACGACGAGGCGGCGAAGATCCTGCTCGCGGCGAAGGACCTGCCCATCCGCATCCTGCCGTCCACCGGCGTGAAGGTGCGCGAACGCAAATTCCGCACGGTCTACGACGGGCATTTCCTCGACGACGGCACGCTCGAGCTTACGATGATGTTCAATTACGGCAGCCAGCTCTGCGCGACCGACGCCACGCGGTTCGGCGCGAGCGGACCCGCCGCCATGTTCTGGCTCCGCAACACGCAGGAGGAGGAACAGCGCCACGAGGAGCTGATCCATTTCGGGTTCTCGCACCGTACGAAACGCTCCGTGTCCGGTCCCTCGGTCGTGTACCGACTGAGCGACCGCGAGGCCGTCGGGATGTTCATTGAGGAAGTGATCCCGCGCTGGGAACGCGAAGGCCGCGAATTCCTCCTCAACGCCGGGCTTGCCTCGCTCGCGGGCGAAAACTCGCGCCTGACGCTCCGGACGACGCTCCGCGGGTCCGGCCCGGACTGGTTCGAACTCGGCGTGCGCCTGAGCGCGGGCGGCGCGGCGGTCCGCTGGAACGACCTGACCGAGGCGGCGTCGAAGGGCGAAAACTATCTGCCGCCCGCCATCCTCAACAGGCAATTTGTACGGATACCCGACGCCCTGCGGCGTCTGGCGGCCTCGCTCCAGCCGGTCGTCACGTATCTGCCCGGCGCGGACGACGATCCCGACGCCGAGATCATCCGCATCCCGCGCCACGCGGCGTATTACTGGGCGGACGCGGCCTCGGAACTGCCCGGCGCCGTGCCGGTCGATTTCCTGCGCCTGAAGCTGGACTACGACAGCGTGCTGAGTTCGCCGGACCGCCCCGAACTCGATCCCGAGGTCTTCCACGGCCAGCTCCGCGAGTACCAGAAGACGGGTGTCGCGTGGCTCGACGGCATGTCGAGCCGCGGCTGCAACCTCATCCTCGCGGACGAAATGGGCCTCGGCAAGACCGTGCAGGTCCTCGCGTTCCTCGCCGTCTCTCCTCAAAAACGCCTCCCCGCGCTGGTCGTCTGCCCCACCACGCTGGTCGGAAACTGGGCCGCCGAGATCAAACGGTTCCTGCCGAGGTTCCGCACGCTCGTCGTGAACGGCCCAAACCGCGGCGCCCTGTGGAAAAAGGCCGCCACGCGCGAGATCGTCATCACCTCGTACGCGCTCGTGCGACGCGATATCGAACACATTTCCGCCATCAAGTGGTCCACGCTGGTCCTGGACGAGGCGCAGCACATCAAAAATCCGCTCAGCCTCAACGCGCGTACCTGCAAATCCATCCCGTCCGCCAGCCGGATCATCCTCACCGGTACCCCGCTCGAAAACTCCGCCGAAGACCTCTGGAGCATGTTCGATTTCCTCCATCCCGGCCTCCTCGGCTCGCTCAATTCCTTCCGCGAGAAATACTCGGAGATCGCCGCCAGCGCCGAGCTCAAACGCGAACTCGTGCGCCGCATCGCGCCGTTCATGCTCCGCCGCCGCAAGGCGGACGTCTGCCTCGAGCTCCCGCCCAAGCAGGAACAGCTGCTCTACTGCGACATGGAAGCCCCCCAGCGGAAACTCTATCAGACGCTCGAAGAACGCGCAAACGAGCAGTACAGGCAGTTCAGCGAGCTCGAATCCGGCGACCGTTCCATCACGCACATCCATCTGCTCGCCTCCATCATGCGCATGCGGCAGGTCTGCTGCGCGCCGGAACTCCTGCCGGAGGGCGAAGGGGCCGGCATCGCCTCCGCCAAGCTCGAACTGCTCAACGAACTCCTGCTGGAAACGCTCGACTCCGGGCACAAGGTCCTGATCTTCAGCCAGTTCACCTCCATGCTATCCCTCATCCGCGGCAGCCTGGATGAACAGAAGATCGAATATGAGTATCTCGACGGCTCTACGCATGACCGCGCCGAACGCATCGAACGCTTCAATTCCGACCAGGAGGTCCGCGTTTTCCTGCTCAGCCTGAAGGCCGGCGGCGTCGGCATCAACCTCACATCCGCCGACACAGTCATCATCTTCGACCCGTGGTGGAATCCCGCTGTCGAGGACCAGGCCGCCGACCGGACACACCGCATCGGACAGACGCGCAGCGTGAACATCATCCGCCTGGTCGTGCGCGACTCCATTGAGGAACGCATCCTCGCGCTCCACGAACGCAAGCGTGCGCTGTTCAACGATCTGGTCGAGGAATCGACCGAGGCGCTGTCCTCGCTGAGCATCGACGACGTGAAGTTCCTGCTCGACCGCTGACGCGCCTGCCGCGGGTATTCGCTCTACTCCATCTGCTTTTGTTTTTCCTTCTTTACAAAATAGTACGGAAAGGGAGGATTATCGTGTATTCCTTTCTCAAAAAGATGTCCGCTTTAATCCTTCGTATATACGAATATCTTTCCGATGAAGAAAAAAATTCTTTTCATGCCGGGTATTGACGACCTGTTCAACCATGTTGATTCTGTGTTGGATTTGTTTGAGGCAGCTTAAGTTCGATCAGTCAGGCTTATCCAGACCGGATTACAGAGCAAAGTACACAATTATTCTTTAGAAATACAGCAAAATATAGTTAGCTAACGCTATTATTTTGCATTTGTTGAGTTTTTTAACAATTTTTTTTCTTTTTTTCCTTTTTTACCTCTTTTCTTTTTGCATGATTTGGGGTATAATATCACCCGGAGAAGCATGACACGTTTCCATGTACGGGTTCGTCCGTACCAAACGCCCCGGCGTGCATGCCATCCGGCGGTGCGCCAACGGTCCCGGACGCGCGCCCCGTCAGTTCAACAACCCGCCGGGAGCAACAAGATTGAAGGCTAAACATGGGCGAACGCGAACAAGGCAAAGTCAAGTGGTTCAACAACACCAAAGGATTCGGATTCATCGAGCGTGAAGGCGCGCAGGACATTTTCGTCCACTACAGCGCCATCAAGTCGGAAGGCTACCGCACCCTGAAGGAAGGGCAGCTTGTCGAATTCACAGTCGGTCAGGGCGCCAAAGGCCCGCAGGCCGAAGACGTCGTTCCGGTTCCGGTCAATCCCGCGCCGCAGGCGTAACCGGGTTCCGGAATCGCTCCGTCATCCGTCCCGCTGAACGGACGGCGGAGCCGGAAAAAAACACCCGCTCCATCGGCATCCCTCCGCCTCATGGTTGAGGCAGGACTCACGGGATTGCCGGGCGGGTGTTTCTTTGTGTCCGGGGCAGGGGCGATGCAGACCGGAGAACGGCTGAACATCCGTTCTTATTTTTATCCCGGCGGTCAGCCGGGCTGTTCGCCGGACGGCGGCGGGAGATAGTTGACGATCTTCGCGACGGTGACGGGTTTGAAGATCACGTCGCTGAATCCGAGCTTCATGCACTCGTCCTTCGCGTCGACGTCGGCGGTGATCGCGATGACGTTGAGCGATTTGAAGCGCGCATCGGCGCGGAGTTCCTGAAGCAGCACGCGACCGTCCATCTCCGGCATCCACAGGTCGGTGAGGATCAGGTCGAACGGCTTCACGCTCGAGCGGATCTTGTTGAGGGCATCTTTGCCGTTCACGGACGTGACGATGTCGGAAACGCCGTTCTTCCGGAGCATGGTCCGCAGGATGGAGATGTTCAGCGGGACGTCGTCCACGATCAGCACATGGAGTTCCTCGCGTTTCCTGCCGTGGAAGTCGATCATGCTGCCGGGGCGCGGGAAACTGTTGGTGCGTTCGGAGAACGCGACGTCGGGGATGCGGATCGTGAAGACCGTGCCGCTGCCCGGTTCGGACTGGAGCGTGAGGGTGCCGTTCATGCGTTCGATGAGGTGGCGGCAGATGGAGATGCCGAGCCCGGCGCCGACCTGGTGTTTTCTGTGGTCCTCGTCGGCGGATGCGAACGGCTGCATGATGCGTTTGCGCGTCTCCTCGTCCATGCCGCTGCCGGTGTCGGAGACCATGACGGAGAGGATGCCCTTTCCCGTGTCTTCCCGCTCGAAATCGAGCTTCAGGACGATCTCGCCCTCCTCGGTGAACTTGACGGCGTTGTCGATCAGGTGGAAGAGGATTTGCCAGATGCGCTTCGGATCGACCTTGAGATACGGCATTTCCTCGTTCCATTCGCCCCGGAGGCTGACGGCTTTGCCCGCCACGGAGATGTCGAAGGAGTGAAGGACTTTTGCGGCCTGAACGTTGAGGTCGGTCAGGACCGGTTCGATGACGAGCGTGTCGGACTCGAGTTTGGCGAGGTCGACCATGCTGCTGACGAGCTGGAGCAGGGAGCGTCCGCTCGTGGTGATGGCATCGCAGGCTCCGCTTCGTTCCTTCTCGTCGGCAATGCCTTTCTTCAGGAGCTCCGTGTAGCCGATGATGGCGTTCAGCGGGGTGCGGACGTCGTGGCTGATGCAGGAGAAGAAATAGCTCTTGGCCTTTTCGGCGGCGACCGCGCGGTCGCGTGCGAGCTGGAGCTGGCGGTTGATGCGGACGACTTCCTCGTTCTGGCGCTTGATGACCATGTTTCTCGCCTTGCGTTCGATGCAGACGGAGACCACGTTCGCGACCTGTTCAAGGAGTTCCTCGCAGAATCCGAGGGACTCGAAGGCGTCCCCGGTGAAGAGTGTGGCGATCTTGCCCCATTCGTCGCCCTCGAAGAAGATCTGGCGCGCGATGAGGATCCTGGTCGGGCAGTTCTCGGGCAGCGGGAACTCGGAGATGTTGTCGTCGTTGACGATCACGTTGCCGTTGTGGCTGAAGAGCGCGGGATCGGCGGTCTTCAGCGGGCAGTCGACGCACTTGTTGCAGTAGGTGTGCTCGTCGTCCGGGAACCAGTCCTGGCGCGTGCCGTCGTGCCGGTGCAGAAGCACGTGCTGGCAGCCGAGCGTTTCGATGAGGCGTTTCGCCACGAAGTCGAGCAGTTCCTCCGGTTCGGAGTGGCCGAGCAGGAACGCCGTGATCTCGTTGCGGAAATGCTCGGTGTTGATCTTCTGCTTGATCTCGGTCACGTCCTGTGCCACGCAGAAGAGCAGCGTGCGGCCGTCCTTCGTCGTCATCGGCAGTTTCCAGTACAGGAAGACGCGGCGGTTGCAGTCGCCCCACAGGCAGGTGTCCTCGAAGTGGACGAGCTCACGCGATTCCATGGTCTCTGCGTCGGTGCGGCGGATGATCTCCAGCGATTTGTCGGCGTAGAAATCTTCGCCGCGTCTGCCGACCATTTCGGCGGGTTCCAAATGGTGCAGGGAGGCGTACGCCTTGTTGCAGCGGATGTAGCGGAATCCGTTGGCGGGATCCTTCACGACACAGGGGATGGGCATCAGGTTGAGGACACTTTCGGAGATTTCGCCCTCGCGGATCGCGTCGTTTTTCGCCTGGGCGAGCGCGGCATATATATATTTGCGCTCGATGGCGCTTTCGAGGATACGGGCATTCTTCTGCAGGAAGGCTCTTTCGATGTCGGTGAACGAGCGTTTGGAAACGCTTGTCACGGAGAGCAGGCCCCAGAACGCCCCCTGCACGGTCAGACGCAGCGCGATATGGCAGGTCGCGTGCGGCGTGTCGGGCGCGATCTGGTCGATTTTGAAGATCTTGCGGATGCGGACGGATTCCTCCTCGTCGAACGAACCGATCCCGAGCATGCGGATGCGGTCGATCAGGTCCAGGATCGTCCGGGTGCTGGAGGAAATGCGTTTCGGCAGGGTGTGTCCGCCGCGCATGGCGAACGAATCGGGATCGACGGAGACGATGCCGGTTTCCTCGTTGTAGCGCGCCAGATAGCAGTAATCGGCGTTTAGGCGGCGGCGGATGACCTCCAGCATTTTGATCGGGGAAACAAGCGTCGGTTCCTGCTGAAGCGCGATCAGGGCCTCTTCCGTGGCTTCGCTGTTCAACTGGCGTTCGTGGTCTTCGGTCATGTCCAGCGCCATGGCGAGCATGCAGGACTTGCCCTCGGCGTCCCTGATCCCGAGCCGGGTCGTGCGGAAATAACGGGATTGTCCCAGCGGACCGGGCATGGCTTCGTAATGCACGGTCAGCTCATTTTTCTCCATCGCCTCTTCGTCGTTCTTCTCCAGCTCGTGCGCCTTGTCGGCCGGCAGCAGGTCGTAGTTCGTTTTTCCCTTCGGGTCTTCGATGCCGGAATGCTGGAGATAATCGGAAAACACCCGGTTGCAGTCCATGAAGCGCTTTGTCTTCCGGTTCTTCAGGTAGATGAGGAGCGGGATGTTGTCCAGCATCTGCTGCAGGAATGCCGTTTTGCGCGAGAAAAGACGTTCCGCCCAGACCAGCAGAAGCAGGAAGCTCACAACAAACAGCGACACGGAAACGAGCTGGTTGATCCACAGGTGGTTCTGGCGCTTGGTCGCCGCGGCGCGGCGGTTGTCCGCCATCTTGGCGGCGCCGGAAAGGCTTCTGTCCAGCGCGGTGTAAATGTCTGTTTTGTACTTGGCATAATTGTCGCCGAATACGAGATCCAGGGCCAGGTGCTTCCGTTCGTGCATGTCTTTCGTCAGGTCTTCCGGCGTGACGGCGGCGAGTTTCAGCTCGCGGGGATAGTTCGGGGCGGCGGCCTCTTCGTCCGGCGTGACCAGGCGCATCGCGCTGTATTCCAGGTTCATCAGCTCGATGGAGTGTTTCATTGCGAGCTGGAAATCCTCCTTGATCTGTTCCGCGGCCTTGTCTTCGCTCGCCAGCTGGTTCAGCAGGTTCAGCCCCCATTCGCGGTTCTTCGTGTCGAACGCTTCCTTGAAATACTCGTCGCGGTATTTTTTGTCGCCGGTCGCCACATAACGGCGTGCGGACTCGGTCAGGATGTCCGAACCGTCGCGCAGACGCGATCGCACGCGGTTGTAATCCTGATATTCGAGCCTCGCCCTGGCCATGACTCTCGTGTTTTTTCTAAGCTCGAATGAGTTGTATATGACGTAGCCGAGCAGAAGCAGGCCGATCGCCACCAGGCAGAAGCTGAACAACCGATAGTGCCTGTCAAAGCGCATGGACTGTTTTTTCATTGCCGATTGATCTCCGGGTTGGTTCAATAAGGTCAGGAGCGCGTACATTTTTTCAATAAATATAGCACCTTTTTTCTCTTTTGCAAAGCCTTTCTTCTGAAAATAAAGGCAAAGATTGTTTTCGATACGATAATGAAACAAAACAGCCTCATTCCCGCCTCGCGAATCCGGTAATGTAATCGAAGGATAAAGACCGCCATGTTTTTTTCTGTTCTCCCCTTGCTTTTTGCGCCGGGACGGTGTATGTTATACATAACAACTGTTGCACGGGGGTGTCCCGGTTTCGACTGGTCGCGCTGAACGTCAACTGCATACCGAGGATGATCGTTGGCCTCGTTAATCATCGGTCAATCCAATAACTGCGAACGAAGAGTACGCACTCGCTGCCTAATTAGCTGCGGCGACGTCTTCTCCCCGACGGGCGCTGGGGGAACAAGGCGACAATCCGCGTCCTGGTTCTCACGGTTCTCCTGCCGCCGTGGAACGAGATTTCAGACGGGATAGTCGCAAAGAAGCCCGTTTGCCGGCCCTCGGCGCGACGATAAGCATCAAAGGCAAAACATGTATGTAGACGTTGCCGCTATGCCTTCTCAGGACAGGGGTTCGACTCCCCTCACCTCCACCAATTTTAAGCTCAAAATCAAATGTTTTTCCCCATTTTTTCCCCGCGTTTCTTGCATTTTCTGCAATCGAGTGCTATATTGTACCTGGACGACACAAAAGCAAAGGTTAGGTCGTCATGGTCGCTTTACAGACACGCTACAGAAGTCGGAACAAAAGAATGAGTACACTTCAGGGAAAACTGAGGCAAAAAAAAGAGAAAGGCGGGCAGTATTACTACCGTTTGGCTGTAGCTCCGGGAGTCCGCAAGGAGTTTTCCTTGAAGACTGCCGACTATAACGTGGCATGCCAGAAAGCGGAAGAGTTGGATGCCCTATGGCTTGCGCCTACGCCAGAGGTCGCAATGGCACAAATCAATGCCATTCGCGGTTTTTCACGTTCCGCCTCGAAACTCTTGTTTGCGGATGCTTGGGAAAAATATCAGGTTCACCCGGATCGGGCTACTCCTCACACCGTCGCCGAACAGCAGTCGTATCAGAGAACGTACGAAGAGTTTGTCCGTTTTGCGATCGGGGGAAAAACAATGAAACGAGGCTCAAGATGCGCTGCAGTGAGTTGCATCAACGAAGTTACTCCAAAACTCTGTGAAGAGTTTTCCGCTTACCTCAAGACCACAATGCTTGCAGTCGATACCCACAACCGCAAGATCAAACGCCTTCGCAAGATATTCGACTGCCTCAAGGATTATTACGAGGGCGATAATCCTTTCCGTTCAAAAACACTTTTACGGAGTGAACGCGAGGAACAGGGATCCGTCGTACATCGTCAGGCGTTTACCAAAGAACAGGAAGAACAGCTGCTTGCCGTCCTGTCGGATTCCGATCCCAAGCACAAACTTATCAATAAGGCAGAAATCCGAATCGTATACATTATCGGGATGTTTACCGGGCAACGCTTGAAGGATTGTGTCCTTCTGCAATGGCAAAATATCGACATGAAGAACCGGCGCATCTGGGTAAAGCAGTTCAAAACGGGAAAAGAGGTTACAATTCCGATTGCCCCCGAGTTGTACGACGCTTTGACTGAAGCGGAAGAATGGTGCTGCGACCAATACGTCACGCCGAAATCGGCAGCCCGTTATAATGTAACTGCTGCTGATGGAAAGAATGTCGGCAACAACCTGATTGATATTGATGTCATGCGACCGATACGCTGGATCGGTTTGGAACCATCGGTCGAGGTGCCGGGCAGAAAAAGAAAAATGACTGTGTACGGTTTTCACTCACTTCGACACAGCTTCGCAAGCTTCTGTGCCGAGGCAGGGGTTCCCAAGGCGACCTTGCTTTCTATCCTTGGTACAGATTCTGACATCGCTGACAAGTATTATACGCACGTTAGCGACGAGAGCCAACGCAAGGCCATCGAAGTTATCAGCAACCGGAGCAGCACAACTGCCCAGGAAAGAAATAATCGAGCACTGCGGCTGATCGAAGAGAATCAATCCTCGACCAACCCGACCGAGCTTCTCCAGCAAGTCTACACGATCCTGAAAGGAACGTAAAAATGAGTGATGAGAAAAAAATAGACCACGACATAATCAAATATGACGATACCATTAAGGATGAAAGCGGTCTAAAGCCAATAGACTTCCGTTTTTTAGCCAATGCATCTCAATATTCCCCATTGGATCCTTTTGTTCTCGGCTGGCTTAGCCAAGAACATAAAAACAACATTGTGCTAAAAGAGCTTTATACTATTCTAAATGAATGGAAAACAAATTCTCCATCAAAAGTGGAGATTTTACATGACTTGGAGTATAGAATTTACTTCGCATATGCTTGTGAGAGATATTATTACGATCCCATCTTAAAACCGAAAGTATCGAAAGAGTATGACGAATTGAATAAAATGCTTCTTAATGCAAAAAGCTTAGAAGAGAGCTTGATAATAGTTCAAAAGGCTGAAAAAGACGGTGTTAAATTCAGCCAGCCATATATTAATCTCCTTTTGCTCGCAAACTTTCTTAAGAACATGAAAAAAGGGGGGCAGCTCGAATTAGCATTAGAAGAATTGTATTTAGTCAATATTTTCAATAAGAGTTTTGTCAACATGATGATAACTCGAAAAGAAAAGGAATCGGAAAACCTTAAGACAAAAGACTTCATCCTCAAAACAGAGAAAAAGGTCGGATTATTTATTGAATACCTTGATCAAGTTGAGGATGTGTGGCATCCGTTACAGAAAGGAAAAAAAGATGGAAGGATCTCAAAAAACGAAGCAATCGCAAACGTTTTTAATCAACACATAAAAGATGCAGATTTTAAGAAATTGATAAAAGAACAATTAAAGATCGACATTTCGTATGAGGAAGGCATACTAAAAGCATTCAAACTGTTTAGAAAAATGTTTAATAGGTATACAAATTATTACTATAAAATCGAAACAAAAACAAAAAATGGGCATGAGAAGAAAAAACGCGTTCTATCAGCCGAAACAAAAGAAAAAATCGGGAAAGCAATCAGGCAGCGAAATGTGCTCAAGAAAAAGCAAAAACGCCGCAGACGTTTTCATCCTGTAACTGTAAAAAATGGACAGATTGAGTTTTCCAGTAGGAAAAGATCTTCTTCCAGTTCCCATACCTAACAAGAATATCCTGTCTTTTTTTTGCTACAACAATAGATTCCATCGGCTTCGCTTGGAGCCGATGGTTTCTTTTTTGGGGAGGCAAGCTTTTTTGCTCTAAATGCGGATAGTCGGGCTGTTATCTATGACATGCCTGCCGTTTTTTGTTTCCGGTTTGTTCTTTCCGTTTTGAGCGTAACCGGAAAGCGGAAATCGTGAAAACCGCCAATCTATATACCCCTTTTTTGATGCGATCCGCAGGAGTTCGTATTACCTTGCGTGAGGAGTGTCGGTCGTCTGGCTTTGAGGATATATTTCTGGAATGCAGCAAGGGAAAAGCTGCTAAAATCATCAACCTCAAGAAAGGACTTCACCATGAAGAAAACTCTCCTCTCGCTCCTCCTCGGCTTCCTGTCCATTTCAGCCGTTCACGCGCAACAGACGGTCATCGTTCAACGTCCGGGGATATTCACGGACATCGCCGCAGCACTCGTTACTGTTCCGGCAGCCGCTTTGACCGGGCTCGTCGAAGGGACGGTCGAATCTGTTGGTTCTTTAATCAACGGTTCGACGACCGTTGTCACTTCCCATGTCCCGGCTGTCGTTGTTCCAGCTCCGGTTGTGATGCCGCAGCGGCAGCTGGTAGTGACGTCTCCGATTGTCACCGGGGCCCCATCTACCACCGTCGTGACGACAACTCCCGAGCCAGTTGTCGTTCCGGGCGCTGTCGTTGTTCTGCACCCCACAACAAGGGTCATCACCGACTACGGGAACGGCACGACCGTAACTGTCACCCGACCTGCGAGTGCGTATGAGCTTGGTCCCAACGTAGTTTATCCGGTTGCTCCCGGACACCGCGTCGGCTCAAACCCGTTCGTCAATCCATACATCTACCGGCCACGGTGAACGCAACCAATCTCAAAATGAACTCAAAAATCCCACAAAAGGAACAAACCATGAATACTGACATCCAAAACAAAACAACTGCATCCGAGGCAAATTCGCCTCAGCCGACCACGAACGAAGAAATCCTCTCGCTTCTCCGTAAGCTCGTTGAGCAGAACGAAACGGACAAAACGAACGTTTCGGATAAGACTGAGCCGAGCCACGGAAATGCCCAGGACGATAACACGGCCGAAATCAAACGCCTTTTGGCGGAGCTACTGAAGAAGCAGACGAACAATGCCCCCGCGACCGAAACGGTGGACAACGATCTCGACGATGATTTCGACGACGATGACGAAATCATTGCTGACCAGGATTCCGATTTGGAGACGCTCGGCTACATTGCCGGAGGTGCTGCCCTCGTCGGCCTCGGCGCACTGCTGTATCACTGGCTGAAAGACTGATTCTGTTTGCTCCAGCCGTGAGCAGAGATTGAGCAGGAACCGAGGAAGGAGTACCCCCTGCCGGACACATGCCATGTGTCCGGCAGGGGCTTTGAACTGAAAATGAACTCGTAATTCTTTCTTGGGTGACGTGGTTGAACTTAACCAAGCACAGCGGCCTTGAGTTTCTTCACGCTCTCATTCACCTCTGTCCAGGAGAGCTCACCAACGAAAAAATTGTCGCGCCGATATTTGTCCCACATGGCCTCCATTGCCGGATCGGATCGTATCTCGTCGAGGATGGCATCGAATCGCAGTAGCATATCCGTTGTGTTCCGTTTCATGCTGGTCGCCATGAACGCATCGTGCAGCACCTTGTAATCAATAGTCGCCTGCTGCATCAGGACGTGGATGTCGTAGAAATCGCGCATTCTTGTATTGGCTGTTTCCCTCGCCATGATCGTTTCCAGCTTCTCGCCAAGCAGAGTTTCGAGGTTGTACGACCACAGGGAAATGAAGCGGTCCTCGAACATCAGTCTGTAGGAATATGGTACAGGGTGCGGCGTGATGACATCGCCCGTGGAAATGTCGATCTTGATGACCTGACGCAAATTGTCGAGCGATGCCTCCAACATGAAACGAATGCCGGGATAGTCGTGTTCCTCCATGATTTCGGACGCCCTGGTAACGGTGAATGTGACGCCATCCTGAACATCGATCCGGAGAATGTCATCGATGACTTTCCGGGCATCCTGCATCGTCAACGGCAGAGATTGCATCGTCGTATCAATATCCATCGTTGCCCTGGCCTCAAGTCCGACCATAGCGGCGACGAGCATTCCGCCCTTCAGAATGAACTTATCTCTGTATGGCGACAGCGCCACGCGTTCCAAGAAACGCTCCATGATGAACGTCCTGATCAGAACCAGCGCACGATTATTGTCTCCACCTGACATGTTGCGGATTTTCGCCTTGAGTTGCATGGATGTCGTAATCACAGCATGACCTCCGTATAGATTCGCACGTTGTCCTCGATGCCAAGTTCCTTTGCATAATGCATCAGGTTGCCAAGTTTCTTTTTTTCGCTGCTCATGTATTCCCGTATGGCCGTCCTGAACGTTTGAACTTCCGTATCCTTGCGGCAGCGGATCATGTCGCAGATCGTCCGTTCGCGGTCGTACACCGGCACTTCGTTTCCGAATGCGGTTTTGACCTTCGTGATGCCCAAAGCGTACCATTCCGGCTTGGAATGGATGACGCGCACGCCTTGTCTGGCAATATGCGTTGAATTGTAGCCTTCGGGCACTGTGACGATGGTTGCTGGCGGCTCACGATCCATCAGCCCGTGCAGATAGAGAGCGCTTTCGTGTGAAAACACGATCCTGCCGTTCCGAAGGGCAAGAAGATAATAGTCGTCGGGCCAGGCATCCGCTGTTGCATACACGCCGTGGGCGGTTCGCGCCATTCCTCGCGTCTTCAGATATTT
>ONQZ01000029.1 GCA_900320095.1 uncultured Lentisphaerota bacterium | reverse complement strand
TCGTTCGTGCCGTTCATCCAGTAGCCGAGCTGGTAGTCGCCGCCGGTGTACTGGAACAGCACGTCGCTGATGCCGTTGCCGTCCACGTCGCCCTTCGCGCCGGAGAGGCCCGCCGCGCCCCTGTCGTCGAGACAGCTCACGCTGAGGACGAGGTCGCCGCCGTCCACTCTGAGATCGAAGAAGCGATCCTTGATGACGGAAGACCCGCCGACCGTGAGCGTGCCGAGCTCCCGGCTCCTGTCGTACGAAGTGACGGTGATGGTCTCCTTGAACCCTGCGGCGTTCTTCGCGAGGATATACTCGCCGGGGGTCTCGTCATAGTTGCTGAGCCGGAGCGTATACCGGGGCGCGCCCTGGATCCGGCTCAGGTCGTTGACAATCGTCTCTCCATAACCGAAGACTGAGCCGACGAGTGCAAAGTCGATTTCCACGATGCCGCCGGAGGAAACGACCAGGTTCGAGGCGGAAGTCAGGTTCATTTCGCCCGTCACGATGCCGCCGGACAGGACGGACACGCCTTTGATCTGCGTTGAGCTGGAAATGTACAGCATTCCGCCGGAGCCGACCGTCGTCTGCCCGACCGAGGCGTCCCGGATACAGAAAATGCCGCCGTCGAGGACGTCGATCCGGTTTGCGGAACATCCGCTGTAGAACACGAGCCAGCCGGAATGCACCTGATAGCTGGAAATGAAACCGTTTTGGAAGGCGAACGCGGATCCTGCGTAGGCGCCAGAAAAAGTCTTTTCGTTGGAAAGATAAAGTTCCAGGTACGCCCCCTCGTCGCAGGTCAGACCGGAGACGGTTCCGCCAGAAAAATAGAACGAACCGCCGGATTCGACCGCAATCGCCTGCGCGGAACATCCGCTCGACAGTCCGATCATGCCGCCGGAATGGACCGTATAGCCGGATACAAGACCGTCCTTGATCACGAAGGAGGATCCGCCGTAACTGCCGGAAAGATATGTCATTGAATTGAAATCATATATTCGAATCCTGGCCCCGGAATCCGCGGAAATGCCCGTCGCCGACGTATAGCCGGAGGAGGCTTTCGAAACTTCATTTAGATAAAGAATACCGCCGGACCGCACGGTCACGCCGGAAGCCGTGCGCAACCCGGTCGGATTATCCATGGAGCAGCTGAAAGACAACTCCCCGCCGGAACTGACCGTGGCGTTCGTGACGGCGGCGGAGCTCGTGATGTTCAGTTTGCCGCCGGAGTGAATCGTGACCCGGTCGGCGGAACCGCCGGAGGCAAGCCCCAAATAGCCTTCATGCAGTTCATAAGCGGACACGACGCCGCCGGAAAGCACAAAGGCGGACCCGGCATAGGAGCCGGACAGGACCGTGCCGGGATCGAGGTAAATGCTCTGGACCGCGCCGGACTCCAGCACGACGTTGACCGCCGAAGCCTTACTGCCCACCCTGAACGAGCCGCCGGAGAGGACGCGGGCGGAGTTCAGGGAACTGACATCCCAAACAAACAAGAAGCCGCCGGACGAGACCGTGATGCCGGAGACGAAACCGCCGTCGGAAACATTGATTTGCGCGCTGTTCCCGACTGCTCCCTGCACCATGGAAGCGCCTCTGGAGACGTTGATCGTGCCGTTCCGGAGGGAAAAACCGGACAGCTTTTCGCCGTCAATCTCGAACGCCGAGCCGCCGGACGTGCCCTCGACATAAATACCGGCGCCAAGACCGACTAAGAATCTGGCGCCCTCGTCCATTTTGACGGCGGTTGCCGAGCCGCCCTTGTTGATTATGATCGTACCGCTGGAATGTATGGAAACATTGTTGGCGTACCCGCCGGAGGAGACGCAGAGGGATCCGTTCACGTCGATCTGTCTGACATTCCCCTTGTCTTTGATCACCATGGAACCGCCGCTCAGGACGGAGACCGCCCGTGCCTGCCCGCCGTCGACGACGGCGCTGCCGCTGTAATGGACCGAGCCGCCGGACATGTCGCCCAGGGCGCTGACCACGGCACCGCCCGAGGAGAAGATATCACAGTCGGCCGCGGATGCTCCGGCGGCGACGGTCAGCGCCGTATACCTGCAAACGGACATACCGGAAACCAGGGCGGAGGAAGCCGCGAACGCCCTGCCGCCGGACGTCCCGGCGAAGGCATTTTTCGACCCGGCATAGAGAATAAGTCTGGCGCCCGATCCCGCGGAAATTCCCGTGCAGGACGCGTCGGAACCGACGAACAGGGTTCCGCCGGATGAGACGGACACGGAATCCGCGGAAGCTGTGCTGTCCATCCTCGCATAGCCGCCGCTCAGAACGGTCGCTCCGGTCACGAACCCGCCGGAGGCGACGAGCGACCCGCCGGAGAAAACCGCCGTCGTGTCGAGGATTCCGTGACTCACGATGGCAAAGCCGGAAGAGATCCGGACATTCTCCGCCCTGCCGCCGGAGACGACGAGCGTCCCGCGGTTGACGTCCGCGCCGGATATCCGTCCGCTGTAATAGACGTATGCGAAGCCGGTGTTTGTGACGGACACATTCGTCGCGGAGCCGTTGGAAACATGCAGGATCCCGCTGACCCCGCCGAATCCGACGCCGTCCGCAATGCCGCCGGACATGTGGACTAATCCTCCGACAATCGTCGTCTGAACGGCGGATCCGCCGCTGATATGAAGGAATCCGCCGCTTACGACGCTTGATCTCACTTCGCCCTGAGCAAGGCGCATGAAACCGACATCACCGATGCCGACGCCGATTGCCGTGCCGCCGGAAACGCTGCAGCTGCCACCCGTAACGGAGGCGGACGACAGGATCCCCCCGGATGACAGGTTGATGTCGGAGTACGCCGCGGAAACATTCGTGGCCGTGCCGCCGGAAAAGACGGTCAGTTCGCTGCCGCTCTTCACTGTTGCGCCGCTGAGGAGACCTCTGTTGTGAACACAGATCGTAACGCTGGTGCTTTCCGCCACGACGTCGCAGGCGCGCCCGCCGGACGAAACATCGAGATAACAGCTTCCGTTTTGGGAAGCGGCGCTAATGGCAGCGGAACTGAGTACCCCCTGGACGATGACGGTTCCGCCGCCATTCATGCGGATATCGCTGGCGACGCCCCCATGCAGAATCGAGAGAGAGCCGAAATGCCAATATGACAAGTCGGACGTTTCACCAAAGAATGTTGTTCTGACGGTCGTGCCGCCGGAGGAGACGATCATTCTGCCGGCAAGATTGTCGTCGTAAGTAACACAGCCGGATTTGACTATGGCGGATCCGCTGGAGCCGATCGTCGCTTTGCTGTTGACGCCGCCTCTTGATATCGTGAGTACTCCTCCGGAAACCACCTCCGTATTGATGGCCGTGCCGCCGGAAAGGATCAGGTTCCCGCTGAAAAGACTTTTCGCGCCCGACGCAGTGCCGCCGGAAAGGATGATCGCGGAATTGCCGTCCCTGATGGATGTGGATTCGAAAAAGCCCCCGTCGTGAACGTATACCTTCCCTCCCATGTGCATATCATAATGGACTCCTTTTCCAGCCCCGCTGTAAACATGGACTATGCCGCCGGAGTCAAGAAACCGGATGGTGTCTGCGACGGACACTTTGGAGAAGAGTAAGAGCGCGCCTTCGCTGCCGATTGTCACGGACTGGATATAGGCCCCCATCTCCGTATTCATGAATCCGTTGTTGAGGCGGGTAACGATGGCGGAGCCGCCTGCGCTGACCATCATCAAGCCGCCGCTTTCAACCGTTGTACTTTTCGCAACGCCGTGGTTGAAAATGGTCATGGTGTCCTCGGCGCCGAGCGTGATGCCGGTGCTGGTCTGTCCGGAAGAAATCGTATATTCCATGGATGGTGTCCTTTATGATGATGGTGGGGTTGGTTTCAGTTTTTGTGAAATTGGGCAAACAGTGTCTGCCGGATTGGAATATTCAATTCAGGTTCCTTGCTCATATTGTCTGTCTTCCTATATTTTACAGTTTACAGGCCGACGGTCAGGATTTCATGCGGACGGCCGCCATGAGCACGTCGTCTTCCGGGGGAAGCTCGCCGGAGAATCCGCGGATGCAGGACGCCACGCCGTCGAGCAGCGCCTGCGCGGAATCCGTCTTCGAGGCGTTCAGGCTGGCGAGCAGCATGTTCTTCGTGAAGAGCCGCCCCTCGCGGTCGCTGTACGAGAAAACGCCGTTGGAGCACGCGAAGAACACGTCGTCCGGTCCGAACGTGATGCTCTCCTGCCGGAATTCGACCGGATGCGCGGTCGTGAACACGTCGCCGGTCGAGGCGCGGAGCTGTTCGAACGCGCCGCCGGCTCTGCGCAGGAACGGCGGATAGAAGCCTGCGTTCACATAGTCGAGCCGGGCGTTTTCCGGGTCGAAGAAGCCGACGAAGATCGAAAGGAACTGCTTTCGGAACACCTTTTCGTCGCGGAAGAGCTCCATGCCGCGTTCCAGCATGTCGAGCGGACTTGCCGCCGCCACGGCGCACGGCTGGAAGATCGCGCGGAATTTCATCATGCTGAGGCAGGCGGACACGCTGTCGCCGATCGCCTCGACCATCACGAATCCGGGGCGTCCGGCGTCGGTCACGAAGGGCTCAAAGATGTCGCTGCCCTTGTGCGAGGCGAGCGCGGAGGCTGCGGCGAAGTCGATCTGCCGGAACGCGGAGAAGAGCCGCCCCTGCGCGGGGATCAGCGTCCGCTGGATGGATTTCGCCAGCTCGTTTTCGCGTTTGACGCGGCGGCGGGAGTCGGTCAGGTTCTTCTTCAGGCCGCCGACCACGGTGTTGATGCCGTCGGAGAGCGCCAGAAACTCCGGATTGCTCCGCACGTTCACGGTCTGCGTCAGGTCGCCCGCAATGATCTTGTCGAGCGCGCGGTTCACCTCGTAGAAGCCGTCCGTCACGGTCCGCCGGATCAGGAGGTCCAGCAGGAAGAAGAACAGCAGGAAGAAGACGACGTAGATGCCGAAGAGGAAAAGCAGCGCGCGGTTGCGCGCCGCGAAGACCTCGCTTTTCGGCATGACCGCCAGTACGCGCCGGGGTTCGTCCGGGATCGTCACGAACTGGCAGAAGAACGGCTTGCCGCGGATGAAGGCGGAGTCCGGCAGGACCGGATCCCGGCGGAACCCGAGTTCGGACAGCCGGAGGCCGTTTTCGGACGGGTCGCCGCTGGCGAAGACGACCGGATCCTTGCCGTCCTCCAGCACGATGAACCGCCCGCTTCCGCCGATCGGCAGTCCCTGCATGATGCCGCGCATCAGCTCGATGTCGGAGAAATTGAACACATTGTCCGCCTCGTAGGCGATCTGGACGATGCCGGGCGCGTCGAGGCGAGCCACGCCCGCGTACTGCACGATCACATGGTCGATGCCGCGTTCCTGCGGCTCCTGCACGAGCTCGAACGTCTTGTCCGTGATCGCGGGCATGAACGCCGCCGACTGCTCCGTGGAGTCCATGCGGAACCCGAGGAAGCCCGGCTCGCTCGAGGCGATCAGGACGCCCTCCCCGTCGGAAACGCAGATGGAGTCGACGTTCAGCGCGGCGGCGAGCTCCTTCAGATGCGCCTCGTTCTTCAGGATGCCGGGCTCGTACCGGATGATCCGCGCGAGCATCCGCGTTTTCGCCAGCGAACCGGAATCCGTGTTCTCGCGGAGCCGTTTGTAGTTGTCGCGCCATTCCGAGACCTCTTTGCTCAGGTCCTGCAGGCGCTCCGCGATGATCACGCGCGCCTGGCGTTTCGCGCCGACCGCCGTCACCAGGAAGACGACGATCAGCAGGAACAGCAGTCCCAGCGTCATGAAGAGGAAAAGGCGTGTCTGGATGATTCGTTTCATGTTTTGATCTGCGAAAAAGGGTGCGGCCGGACGGCGCGTTTTTGTTTTGCGATTTGGATAAAATAACTCCGCAATCCGCGTTTTTCAAACCGCGGCACGTTTTTTTCCGCGTTTTCGGTTGTTTTTTTTCAAAGTTGTGGTATTTTTGTGTTAGGAAATGAAAATCTGAACATGCACGGCGGACGCCCGCCGCGCCAACGAAACGAGGCAACCATGACTCCCGGCATTGACAGGGCGGCATACCGCGCCATGAGCGCGGCCGAGCTCGAAGACAAGATACGTTATTTCAACGCGCGCTACTGGGACGAATCCGACCCGGCGATCAGCGACGACGATTTCGACTTCATCACGCGTCTGCTCGCGGAGAAGGACCCCGGCAACCGCCTGCTCGACCAGGTCAACGCCCCCGCCGTCGCGTCCACCGAAAACATCCGGCACGAACGCCCCATGCTCTCGCTCGACAAGGTGTACTCCCTGCCCGAACTCGTCACGTGGATCGAAAAGACCGTCCGCACCGCCGACGAAAAGCTCCTCATCCAGCCCAAATACGACGGCATCTCCGTGCTGTGGGAGGACGGCGTGCTCTCCACGCGCGGCGACGGCTTCACCGGCAAGGTCATCACGGACAAGGTGCCGCTGATCGACCTCGAAACGCTGTCCGGCGTGCTGCCGCTCGCGGAATACCCCGGACGCGTGCTCGGCGAACTCCTGATCCGCACGGACGACTTCAGGCGCCGCTACGCCACGATCCTGAACGCCAACGGAAAGCCGTTCCGCAACTCGCGCAACGCCATCGGCGGCATCATGAGCCTGAAGGACATCTCCGGCATGACCGCCCAGCACGCACGCCTCACGCTCGTCGACTACGCCACCGTCTCGCGTCCCGCCACCGCCGCCGAGATCAGCCGCATCTGGCCGGACGTCCTGGAGGAGATGGAACGGCTCCCCTACCCGATGGACGGCCTCGTCGTCAAGCTCGCCGACACCGAATACGCCGAATCGCTCGGCAACACCGCCCACCATCCGCGCGGCCAGATCGCGTTCAAGTTCAGCGGCATCCGCCGTACCACGCGCCTGCTCGACGTGAACTGGAGTTTCGGCAAGAACTGCCTCACGCCCGTCGCCGAGCTCGACCCGGTCGAGATCAACGGCACCACCATCCGCCACGCCACGCTCCACAACCTCCAGAACATCCTCGACCGCGACCTCCAGATCGGCGACGAGGTGACCGTGGAGCGCGCCGGCGACGTGATCCCGTACATCGTTTCCAGCGAACCCGGCCCCGTCCGGCGCAGCGCCCTCATCACGCACTGCCCCTGCTGCGGACACGAGCTCGTCCGCGACCTGCCCGAACTCCGCTGCGTGAACCCGGAATGCTTCGAGACGCGTCTCCAGCTCCTGCTGGCGTCCATCCGCAGCATCGGCATCGAGCACCTCGGCGAGCCGAGCCTCCGAAAGATCATGACAAAGCTCAACGTCCGCACGCTCTCCGACCTCTTCAGCCTCTCCGAGCTGACCATCTATTCCCAGCTCCGCGACGAAGGATTCCAGGGCACGTCCTCGCAGAACCTCTACCGCGAAATCCAGTCCGCGCGCACCGTGCCCGCCTACAAGGTTCTCGCCGCGCTCAACATCAAGGGCATCGGCGCAAACATCGCGAAGACGATCCTCAAGAAACACACCTTCGCCGAACTCCGCACGCTCTCGACCGAACAGCTTGCGGAGATCAACGGCATCGGCCCCGAACGCGCCCGCGCGCTTCACGACGAACTGATTCGCCAGTCCGACGGGCTGGACGAGCTCCTCGCAAGCGTCACGCTCGTGGCGTCCTCGACCGAGGAGCGCCCCAGGATCTGCTTCACCGGCAAGATGCCCGAAAAACGCGCCTGGTACGAATCCATCGCGAAGGCCGCGGGCTACGAGCCGGTCGATTCCGTGACCGACGCCCTCGCGCTGCTCGTCGCCGCCGATCCGAACGCCGCGTCCACCAAGATCGCCGACGCGAAACGCCTCTCGGTCCCGATCCAGTCGCTCGACCTCTGGCTCGGCTCCGTGAAGAACTTCGTGCCGAAGAAGGAAGAACCGGACAAGTCCGACCAGATGATGTTCGATTTCTGAGCGGAATTCAGCTCGTTTTCCAAGCAAAAGCAAGGCGGGAACAGTCAACAATGCTGTCCCCGCCGATTTTATGGATGCCGGTTCATTTCGTGCGCGAGCGGAAGCCGCGCACTGCTCGGCACACTCTGTGTGCTAGAACACCAGCCACTCGTACAGGCCGGACGCCATCCGGTTGCGCTGGCGGATGTCGAGGCGCAGGCGCTTTGTTTTGACCTGTTTGAACGTGATCTCGTCCATCTTCGATTCGCTCGCTTCGACCGGCGTCCACTGTCCGTTGTTGTCCCAGCTGAGCGTCCAGGACTGCGGCAGGGCGCAACCGCCCCCGCGCCGGCTGTCGTCGAACCAGTAGAACTTGCAGCGGGAGACGTCCACCGGCTCCTCGAACGTGAGCATGACCCATTCGCTGCCGCCGAGGTGCGACCAGAAATCGAAGTTTTCGATGTCGATGTCGGTCGGGTTCTGCGGGAAGAATCCGTCGTTGATCGCAGCCGGGTTCATGCCGCCGCGCGCGTAGGAAACGCTCACTTTCGCCTCCTCGGACTTGTTCGCCGCGTGCTGGGCGGAGGTGTCGGAATCGGACAGCCACACGCGCATCGGCATGGAGCCGCGGTTCGCCCACCAGGCGTACGGAATGCCGACCATCTTGCCGTCCTTCGTCTCGATCTCAAGCGTCTCGACTCCGCCGCCGGGGAAGAGGTCGGTGCGGTATTTCGCCGTGACCTTCGCGTCCGGCGTCACGAACCAGCGCCGCCACGGCGTCTTCACCGTCTGGTCGATCTGCTCGAACGCGAACACGATCGGGCCGAGCTCGAATGCGACCTGTCCGGCGAGGTTGCCGACTTTTTCGTTGGCTTTCACGCGGCGGACCTCCATCGGGAGGTCGAGCGTGACCGTGTCGCCGTTCTTCCACGTGCGGTCGATCACGGCAAACCCCTTGTCCATCTTATAGTCCGCCTTCTTCCCGTTCACCAGCAACGTCCATTTCGCGGGCGCGTCGTTCGCGTAGGTGTAGAGGTCGGACGGCACGGGATGCCCCTCGACCCAGCCGGGGATGCGGAGCGCGAGCGCGAACTTGCTCTTCTTCACGTCGGAAACCGTGATCTCGACGCGTCCGCTCCACGGATACATCGTGCTCTGCCGGAAGAACGCGTCGCCCGCGTCGACCGTGCCCGATCCGTACAGGAGCATGTAGATCGTGTCGTCCTTCTTCGCGCAGACATACTGTCCGAGCGAGGCGATCGTGCGCATGATGTTCGGCGGGCAGCAGGCGCAGCCGAACCACGCGGACCGCGTGGACCCGCCGGATTCCAGCAGGTTCGGGTAGAAGAATCGGTCGCCGGAGAGCGAGACGCCGGAGAACGCGCCGTTGTACATGGTGCGTTCGAACGTGTCCATGTACTTCGCGTCGCCGTACATCAGGAACATCCGGTGCGTCCAGAAAAGGAACGCCACGGCGGCGCACGTCTCGTTGTAGCAGCGGTTCGGCAGTTCGTAGTTGTTGCCGTAGGCTTCGCCGCTGCTGCGCGCGCCGCATCCGCCGGTCAGGTGGTATTTCTTGCCGACGACGTTGTCCCAGATCTTCGTGATGGCGTCGACGTAGCGCTGGTCGCCGGAGAGCGCCGCCACGTCCGCCATGCCGGCGTACATGTAGTTGGCGCGGACGGCGTGCCCGACGGCCTCGTCCTGCTGGAGCACGGGCTTGTGCGACTGGCTGTAGGGATCGCCGGGGCCGCGTTTCGCCTTGTTTTCGAGGAAATGCGCGGCGAGCTTCAGCCAGCGCGGATCGCCGGTCTGGCGGTACAGCTTCGCGAGGCCCATCTCGATGATCTGATGTCCGGGCGCGATGCACGGATCGTCCCCGCCGAGGTCCTTGTTCACGAGCTCGGCGGACTTCACCGCCATGTCCAGCAGCGTGCGGTCGCCCGTCGCCTCGAAATACGCCGTGGCGCACTCGTAGAAATGCCCCAGGTTGTACAGCTCGTGGCTCAGGTTCGGGTCGTTCAGCCAGCGCTTCTGGTTGATCCATTCGTGCGCCGGGGAATCCGGGTGCATGGTGCGGAACGTGTACAGATAGCCGTCCGGCTCCTGCGCCGCCTTCACGTGCTGAATGATGTCCTCCATCTTCTTCTGCAGCTCGGGGTCCGGATTCGTCTGGAGCGAGTACGACGCGCCCTCCAGGAACTTGTAGATGTCCGTGTCGTCGAACGGCAGCGAGGACGCCGGGCGGTTCTGGAACGTCGTTTCGCCCGCGGCGCGGCGGCGCATGGTCTCGGCGGCGAGGTCGAAGTTTTTCAGGCGCCCCGACTCCAGGCACTGCTGGAGCGCGAACGGGATCGTGACCTTGCGGTTGACGTACTGGCGATCCGCGAGCACGCCGGAGGTGAATCTGACTTTGGTGAACGGGACGGGGCTGATCGGGTAGTCCGCTTCGGCGGCGAAAGCTCCGGCTGCCATGAGCGCGGCGCTTCCTGCGAGGATCGTTTTAGCCATGATGTGACCTGTCATGTAAATAGCTCCTGTGATATTGAAAACGATTGCAAATCTTTTTTTTCAGCTAATATACCGCGCCTTCCCCGGGAAATCAAGCGCGCCCGCCGAAGAAAACCGGAAACAGACGGAAAAAGGTCCGGTTATGTTACTTTTTTTAAAAGAGCGCTTTCATTTTCCCTTGATGGGTGTATATTATGTAATTGCATTCTTTTCCCAAAACTGGAGTTAGATAATATGAAACATGTGAGTGTGGGAATCCTCGGATTCGGCACGGTCGGCGCCGGTGTGGCGGATTGTCTTCTGAAAAACCGCGGTCTGATCTGCGAACGGACCGGCGTGGATGTGGAATTGACCGGAATCGGCGATCTCGATACGACGACAGACCGCGGCGTCGCGGTCCCGTCCGGCATGCTGACGAGCGACACGCCGTCGGTGATCGCGAAGAGCGACATCGTGGTGGAGCTGATCGGCGGCACGACCGTGTCACGCAAGTTCATCCTGAGCGCGCTCGAACAGGGCAAGACGGTCGTCACGGCGAACAAGGCGCTGCTGGCGGACTACGGCCGCGAGATCTTCGACGCGGCGGAAGCGGGCGGCGGCACGGTCTTCTATGAAGCGAGCGTGGCGGGCGGCATCCCGATCATCAAGAGCCTGCGCGAAGGCTTCGTAGGCAACCGCATCAACCGCATCTTCGGCATCCTGAACGGCACCTGCAACTACATCTTCACGCGCATGGAACGCGAAAACCTCGGGTTCGAGGAGGTCCTGAAGGACGCCCAGCGGCTCGGTTACGCCGAGGCGAACCCGTCGCTCGACATCGACGGATTCGACACCGCGCACAAGGCGGTGATCCTCGCCTCGCTCGCGTACGGCGGCTGGCACAGCACGAACGAGATCTACGTGCAGGGCATCCGCGACGTCTCGCTGTCCGACATCCGCTGCGCCGACGAGCTCGGCTACAAGATCAAGCTGCTCGCCATCATCAAGCAGTGTGCCGACAGCCGCATCGAGGTGCGCGTCCATCCCACGCTCATCCCGAAGCACGCCCCGCTCGCGGGCATCTCCGACGTCTTCAACGGCGTCATGGTCAACGGCGATTTCGTCGGCGACACCCTCTTCTACGGCCGCGGCGCCGGACGCGCGGCAACGGCAAGCGCGGTCGTGTCCGACATCGCTGACGCCGCCCTCAACCTCGCCGGCGGCATGCCAGTCCGCATCCCCGCCTACCGCAAGACCGTCGAATGCGCCGGGATCGTCCCGATGGAGGAGGTCACCTCGCGCTACTACCTGCGCCTCACGGTCACGGACCGTCCCGGCGTGCTCGCGAAACTCGCCGGCATCCTGTCCGAACAGGGCGTCAGCGTGTCCCGCCTGATGCAGAACCCGGTTTCGAAAAATACGTCCGGCGAAGCGTCCATCGTCATCATCACGCACGAGGCGAAGGAAGCCGCCATCCGCCAGGCGATCGCCGCCATGGAGGCGTTCGACGCCGTCCACGGCAAGATCTGCCTGCTTCGCATTGAGGAGCTTTGAACATGAGCCATACCGTTGAAAAGATCGGCGGGACCAGCATGTCCCGCTTCGGCGAGATCATGCAGAACGTCATCATCGCCGACCGCACCCCCGACGAGATGTATAACCGCATCTTCGTCGTCTCCGCCTATTCCGGCATCACCAACCTCCTGCTGGAGGACAAGAAGACCGGAGCGCCCGGCGTGTACGGGCACTTCACGGCAGGCAGCGGCGAATGGCGCGAAGCGCTCGCCCGCGTCCGCGAAAAAATGCTCGACTACAACCAGGAGTTCGGGTTCCTCGGCCTGAACGTGAAGGAAGCGAACGCCTTCATCAACGGCCGCCTCGACGACATCAACAAGTTCCTGCAGGACCTGGAGGACATGCGTTCCTACGGGTTCATGCGCCCCGGCGACTATCTGCCCATGACGCGCGAATTCCTCGCCGCCGTCGGCGAGGTCCACAGCGCCTGGAACTCCGCGCAGATCCTGAAGGCGAACGGCGTCAACGCGCGCTTCGTCGACCTCTCCGGCTGGCGCTCCACCGAGTCCCGCACGCTCGACGAGGCGATCCTCGCCGGGTTCGAGGGCGTCGACTTCACCACGGAGCTCCCCGTCGTGACCGGCTACGTGAAGTTCGACCCCGGCATCATGCTCCGGTTCGACCGCGGCTACAGCGAGATCACGTTCAGCAAGATCGCCGTGCTCACCGGCGCCCGCGAAGGCATCATCCACAAGGAATTCCACCTGTCGACCGGCGACCCGAAGCTCATGGGTGTCGACAAGGTCCAGGTCATCGGCAACACCAATTTCGACATCGCCGACCAGCTCTCCGACATGGGCATGGAGGCGATCCACTCGAAGGCCGCCAAGGAAATGGAGATGAAGGGCATCCCGATCCGCGTGAAAAACGCGTTCGACCCGAAGCACCCCGGCACCCTCATCAGCCGCGAATACGTCTCCCCGAATCCGCGCGTCGAAATGATCTGCGGACGCGCCGACCTGCTCGGCGTCGAGGTCTTCGACCCGGAAATGGTCGGCGAACCCGGCTACGACTACCGCCTCACGAAGCACCTCGCCGACCGCGACATCGACTACATCGCCAAGACCACGAACGCGAACACGATCGCGCATTTCGTGCCGGAGAAGAGCAAGCGCCTGAACAACTGCCTCGAAAGCATTCACCGCGACTTCCCGAACGCCGAGATCCACGTGACCAAGGTCGCCATCGTCTCCGTCATCGGCTCCAACATGAAGATCCCCGGATTCCTCGCCCGCGCCGCAAACGCGCTCTCCGCCGCCGGAGTCAACGTGCTCGCCATCGACCAGACCATCCGTCAAGTGAACATCCAGTTCGTCATCGAACGCGAGCAGTTCGAATGCGCCCAGAAGGCGCTCCACCGCGAATTCGTCGAACACCAGGCATGACCGTTTCCTTCCACGCATAACAGGAGCCCCCCCGAACATGAGCAGCCAACAGGACAGACCCGACTGGGACGAGTATTTCATGGAGATCGCGAAGGTCGTCGCCGCGCGCAGCAACTGCAGCCGCAGGCACGTCGCAGCCGTCATCGTGAAGGATAAACGCATCATCTCCACCGGCTACAACGGCACCCCGCGCGGCATCAAAAACTGCAACGAGGGCGGCTGCCCGCGCTGCAATTCCAACGCCCCATCCGGGACCGCTCTGGAGGAATGCCTCTGCTCCCACGGCGAGGAGAACGCCATCGTGCAGGCCGCCTACCACGGCATCTCCATCAAGGGCGCCACGCTCTACACCACGTTCAGCCCCTGCCTCCTCTGCGCGAAAATGATCATCAACGGCGGCATCGCCGAAGTCGTCTTCAACGAGCATTACACCATCGACAGCACCGCCCGCAGGATCCTGCAGGAGGCCGGAGTCATCCTCCGCGCCCTCCCCGGCAAGGAGGACTGACCGCGGCAAATCCGCACGGCACGGTGAAGGGGGAACGCATGAAACGCGAAAAACAGCCTCAATGCTACGTGATCGCCGGTCCGAACGGGGCCGGAAAGACCACGTTTGCGCTGAAGTACCTGCCGTTGATCGCGTCCTGCTATGATTTCATCAACGCCGACGAGATCGCAAGAGGGCTCTCCCCGCTCGATTTCGAGGCGGGATTGCTGAGGGCCGGCAAGATCTTTCTGGAGACGCTGAATCGAAAAATCGCCGATCGGAAGGACTTCGCGTTCGAGACCACGCTTTCCGGACGCACCTATCTCCCGCGCATCGCGGAATGGCGCAAAGCCGGATGGAACGTCACTTTGCTTTACCTTTACATCCCCGGCATCGCGTTTTCCGCGCAAAGAGTCCGTCAGCGCGTTCTGAAAGGCGGACATGACATCCCGCACGAAGACATCGTAAGGCGTTATCCTCGGAGCATCCGGAACCTGTTCGCCTATGCCGATGTCTGTGATAAGACGATGTGTTTTGACAACACGGGAAATCAGGTTGTTCTGATCTTCGAGAAAGAATACGGTCAACCTCTGTTTATTCAGGATAAAGAACGGTTCTCGAAAATACAAGGAGTCTTGAATCATGAGTGAGGAAGCAAGAAAGGCTGTCGAAGCCATGCAGGCCGCAGTGGACGAGATGCTGGAACGCGAGGCTAAACTCGGCAACAAAGTCGTCATCGGAGACAAGCACGGGAATCCCAGACTGGTCTCCGCGAAATATCTTGTCAGAAAAAGAAGAGCTGCGCTCGCCGCCGCTCGAAAAACCCAGTCCGGAACCATTTCAAAGCAATCAGGAGGAGACTTGACATGAAGCGTTTGAATCTGTTCGTCCCGGTCCTCGCCGCTGTCGCCGCGCTGTTTACGGGGACCGCGGCGTCCGCCGCCGATGAGAAAGAAGACATCCTCGCCCGGTTCGACCGCGAACTCCTGATCGTCATGAGCGGATTCGCCGAGGCGCGCGACTCCGCCGTGTCCTCCTCGTTCCGGCAGAGCTATCTCTCCTCGCTCGACCGGTTCGTCAGCGATGCGAACACGCTGCAGAACACCATCCAGGAGCTCGGCATTGGCGAAGACCTCAGTCCCGCCACGCACGCACGCAACATCCGCACGGCATTCCAGCAGTCGCCGGTTCAAAATACCGCCGCGACGACGACATCCCCGGGGCTGAAGAGCGGCGGCAAAAACAACACCAAGTCCAATACGGCAAAGTCGAACGACCCGCTGTCACGCATGACGGGAAAATCCCTCAGCGAATACACCGGACTCGGGACAGGGGCGGGCGCCGCCGGCGCAAACCAGTCGTCCGCCGGATTCTCCTTCCACATGGCGGGAAACACCGTCCAGACGCTTTCCGCGCTCGGATTCGCGGTCCGCAACGGCAAATACTCGGTCTCCCCGCGGCTCCGCAACATCCTGCCGTATCTGGAGTTCAAGCGCGACGTGGAGTATTTCAACGCCTCCTACGAACACTTCGATTCGCTCATCGAGATCCCCGTCTGGCGCACCGACTTCGAAAAACGCCTCAGACGCATGACGAAGCTCGCGATCCAGATCCAGCCCGTCTACCGCGCGTATTTCCCCGACAAGACCATCTCCGCCACCACCGAAGCCGAACGCCTCGCCCGCGTTTATTCCAAATTCATCGAATACGTCAAGGCTGTGGAGAATGCCCGGAAAGACGAGGAACGCATGAACAACGGCAACACCTCGGCGTTCGACCAGATCCGCCAGTCCAGCATCCCGGACAAAGGCCTGATCCTGAAGGATTACGACACCGCCGCCTCGAAGCTCGCCGAGTTCTTCGCCGATATGGATTCCGTCGACTGGACCGTGAAGCCGTTCTCCGCCGATGCCTCTGCCAAGGACGGCGAGGTCAAGGTCCCGGCAAAATCCTCCAACTGAACGGACGGAACGCCAATGTTTCAGATCGAACGAACCGTCGCGATCAGCGACACCGCGCCCGGCGGATGCCTCCGCCTCAGCCACGCCCTCGACTATCTCCTGGAGTGCGAATGTTTCCAGATGGATTCCGAGGACGATTTCTCCGTGTACCTGCGTAACAACGGCATCGCGGTCTTTCTGGCGTTCCGGCAGGTCGAGATCATCCGGCTGCCCGCCTACGGCGAACACCTGACAATCCGCACAAACGTCTACGACTGCAAGAATTTCTTTGGCTTCCGCAATACCACCATCTACGACGCGCAGGGGAACATCTGCGTCCTCTGCGCCGCCATCGGCGCGTTCGTCGACCGCGCGTCCGGACGCCCCGGAAAGGTCCCCGCGCAGATCGTCCGCGACCTCAACTTCGATCCGCCGCTCCCCATGGAATACCTCTCGCGCAAGATCACGCTCCCGGCACAGGAACCGGAACGCCTCGCGCCGTTCCGCGTCAAGGAGCACGAGGCGGACATGTACGGGCACTTCAACAGCAACCGTTCCCTCGACGAGACCATGGAATACCTCCCGGCGGATTTCAAGTTCAACCGGCTGCGTCTCGAATACAAGGCGCAGGCGCGGCCCGGCGAACTCATTACGCCCGCCCTCTACCGCGACACGCCTGCGTCCGGCGGCCTCACGTTCACGCTCTCGAACGAATCCGCCCTCTGCACCGTCTTCGAATTCTCCACCGCCCCGAAGCAGTAAGAAAACAGTTAAACGGTTTTAAAAAGGACAACGGCTCTTCCACGCGGAGGAGCCGTTATCTTTTCAGAACAAAAAACGAAGACACAAACGCCGCGGTCAGCGCTTGATGGATTCGCGGGCGATGCGCTGCGTCTCGGTGAACGTCTCGGACATATCCTGAAGGACTTCCAGGAACGCCTCCTGTTTCTCCTCGGGGATCTCGTCCAGAATCCCGGTCATCACGTCGTTCAGGTACAGTTCCAGCTGTTTGCGGATGCTCTTGCCGAAGGGCGTCAGGGACACATGCACGGACCGGCGGTCGATCGAGGACGGGATGCGCTCCACGACGCCGTCGGCGGCCAGCGCGTCGACCGTCTGGGAGACGGCGCCTGAAGTCAGGCCGAACATTTCGGCGATCTCCTTGACCATCGGCGGTTCGCCTTCGCGGACAAAGAGATAGTTGATGATGCGCATTTTGCCGAGCGTGATCTTCATGTTCGGGATCGCGACGTTGCGGGCGCTTTTCGCACGCAGACGGTCGACGACACGGAAGAGCATGGTCCACGCGGTTTTCGGTCTGTTTGTGATAGACATGATGTTGTTTCCTGCTTAAAAATGGGGTTTGGGGCGTGTTGTATCAGACCTCTAACGTTTTTTCGTGATGATTTATTGTGTAAAGTTTTTCTTTTTTCGGATATTTTTCGGTTTTCAGTACATTTTTTAATCTTTACATGATTAAATCATACTGCTTCCCGAATTTATTTCCAGGATAGTTGTTACTTTTCTCAAATGTTTTTAGGGAAAGGCATTGAAAAACCTTCCCGCGCATGATATATTATTTAAACGATTTGAATCAGCGGAAACACCCTTCGCCTTCAAGCCGCCACCCTGCACCCGATCAGACACACCCTAAACGATATGGATACGATCATGCACCTCAGGCTCTTAGTTACGCCCGAATCCGCCGTATGCCGGATGAAAACCGCAACCACAAAGGCAAGCCAGGATCGGAGCGCCGCGGCATGAACGATTCCTTCTCCAGACAGCCCGTCCACAAAGGCATCCTCGGCGGCGTGGCGCTGCTGAGCGCGCTGATCCCCGTCTACGTCTGCGCGTACTCCGCGCTCCTCATCAACCGCGAGGTCCCCATCTTCAACCGCCAGGCGCTGAACGTGCTGCTGGTGGCGGCGATCTACACGGTCCCGTTCCTGTTCACCAGCGTCTTCTGCCAGTTCCTCTGCACGCGCTTCTCCGCCCGAAACGTGGTGGTGTTCAGCCGCGCCGTCGAGATCTTCCTGATCCTCTTCGGGAGTTTCTTCCTGGCTCCGGTGAAGAGGCTCGGCCCCGCGCCGCTTCTGGTCTTCGCGGCATGCATGGGCGTGGTCTTCTCGTTCTACCGGCCCGCCCTGAAGATCTACCTGGCGGACGCCTCCGAAAAGAAGGAGCTCTCGCGCAACGCGGGCGTCGTGGAGTCCATGACGTTCCTCGGGATCATCATCGGCACGGTCTCGGCGGTCTTCTGCATCCACTTCATCTCGAGCACGGCGGCGATCGGCGCGGCGGGCGTCTCGCTCGCCACGCTGAACCTTCTGCTGGCGTCGCACCTGAACCCGAACCAGTCGTTCTGCCGGAAACTCCGTTTCCGCGACCTGAAACAGCAGTGGGTGACGGCGTTCAAGCTCCAGCAGCGCTACCGCGAACTCGTCCTGACCGGGATCGGCGAAGGCTACATCTTCGCCTCGATCATCCTGATCTCGTCGATGGCGATGCAGTACATCTCGGTGCAGTTCGCGGGGACCGGGGTGTCCGGCAGCGACATCTTCCTGTATTCGATCATCGCCTCGCCCGTGGTCGGCGCCGTGCTCGGCTGCCTCGCGGCGGGCAAGCTCTCCGGCGACATGATCGAGATCGGTCTCGTGCCGTCGTCGACCGCCGTGATGACGCTCGCCGCCCTGCTGATCGGGCTGCTGCCGCTGTTCCCGGATCAGTACACGGGCGGCGGACTCCTGATGCTCCTGCTGTTCGTGTTCGGCTTCTTCGCCGGCATCATGCTGGTCCCGCTCGAGGCGTACCAGAAATACTTCATCCGGCACGAACTGATCCCGCCGTTCTTCAGCTGGTTCTACCTGCCGTTCGCCGCCGGGATCCTGCTCTCGATCCTCATGTCGTTCCTGATGTACTACTACGGCCTGTCGATCTACTCGATCACGCTGATCCTGGCGTGCCTCACGATCATCCTCGGCGCGACGTCGTTCTACATCATGCCGCAGTTCCTCCTGCGGTTCCTCATGCGCACGCTGCTCTGCACGCTGTACCGCCTCCGCAAGTTCGGCGTGGAGAACCTGCCGGAAGATGGTCCGGCGCTGCTGATCGGCAACCGCGCGAGCTTCGTCGACATCTTCTTCATCCAGGCGTGCACGTCGCGTCCGATCCGCTTCATGATGCACGAAAGCTATTTCAACGCGCCGTTCTGGCGGCCGCTCTTCCGGTCCGCCGGTTTTATTTCGATCCCGTCGGGCAAACCCAAACAGCTGAAGGCGCAGCTGGAATACACGCGGGAACTCCTCCGCCAGGGCGAGATCGTCTGCGTCTTCCCGGAAGGCGACATCACGAAGAACGGCACGATGTCCAGTTTCAAGGACGGCGTCGGCGAAATGATGCCGGACGATATGCCGGAGATCCCGGTCATCCCGGTCCGCATCGGCATGACCTGGGGCAGCATCTTCTCCTGCTACTACGGCAAGTTCAAGCTCACCTGGCCGGACGAACTGCCGCACCCGGCGAGCGTGACCGTCGGCAAGCCGATCCCGCGCGACACCTCCGCCTACGAGATCCGCATCATCCTCTCCGAGCTCGCCGCCGACACCGAGCTCATCCCCGAACGAAGCGAACGCCCCTTCCACAGCCAGTTCGCGTGGATGGCGAAGCACCATCCGTTCCGCCGCACGACCCAGCAGTATGACGATTCGAAAGGGCTCCAGGCCCCGCCGCTCTTCATGCTGATGCTGAAATCCATCCTCATCAGCCGCTGGATCCGCCGTCTCTGCGACGAATCCGAGGAATACGTCGGCGTGATGCTGCCGAACAGCCTCGCGGCCGTCTGCACGATCACCGGCGTCCTGATGGCGGACCGCAAGCCCGCCGTCATGAACTTCACCGCCGGCATCCCCGCCAACCGCCACGCCGTGCAGATCGCGAACATCAAGCACATCCTGACCAGCCGCGTCTTCATCCAGAAGATCCGCATGAAGCCCACGCCGGAAATGGTGTTCCTGGAGGACGCCGCGAAGGACATCGGCCGTCCCAGCTCCAAATACATCTGGCTGCTCGCCTGCATCTTCCTCACGCACGAAGAGCTCATCAAGCTCGTCTCGCCGAAGAGCTGGCAGGACGTCAACCGCATCGCCGTGCTCATCTTCTCCAGCGGCTCCACCGGCATCCCGAAGGGCATCATGCTGACCCACCACAACATCAACGCCGACGTCGTCGCCATGACCTCCATGATCGGCTGGCGCAAGACCGACAGCGTGCTCAGCAACCTCCCGATCTTCCACTCCTTCGGCCTCACCGTCTGCATGTGGCTCCCGATCGTCACCGGCACACGCGCCGTCTTCATCGCGAACGCGCTCGACGCCGCCCTGTCGCTGAAGGTCATCCGCGAACAGAAGATATCCATCCTGGTCGCCACGCCCAGCTTCCTCATGCTCTACATGCGCAAGGGCACGGGCGAAGACTTCAAGTCGCTCCGCCTCACCATCACCGGCGCGGAACGCCTTCGCGAGGACATCGCGGCGAAATTCCGCAAGCTCACCGGACTTGAGATCACCGAGGGCTACGGCTGCACCGAACTCTCCCCCGTCGTCTCCATCAACGTCGCAAACTCCCGCATGGAGCTCGGCGTGGAAGTCGCCAAGCCAGGCAGCATCGGCGCGCCCCTCCCCGGCATCTGCGCCAAGATCGTCGATCCGTCCACCTTCGAGCTCATGCCCGAAGACACCGACGGACTCATGATCGTGAAGGGCGCGATCGTGATGAAGGGCTATCTCGGCGAGCCCGGCAAGACAGCCGAAGTCATCCGCGACGGCTGGTACGTGACCGGCGACATCGCGCACATGAACCGCAACGGCTTCATCACCATCACGGGCCGCCTCTCGCGATTCTCCAAGATCGCCGGCGAAATGGTCCCGCACGAACTCGTCGAACGCGAGATCAACAACATCCTCCAGCCGGAGGAACGCCTCGTGGCCGTCTGCGGAGCCGCCGACGCCAAGCACGGCGAGAAGCTCATCGTGTTCTACACCGACGCGCGCCGTCTCGCACCCGAAGAGCTGATCCGCCAGCTGAAGGACCGCCAGATCCCGAACCTCTGGATCCCGAAGGCCGAAAACTTCATCCTCGTGGATTCCCTCCCCATGCTCGGAAACGGCAAGCTCGACCTCGCCGCCCTCGTGGAACTCGCGAAACAGTACGGTGATGAGGCATAGCCTCAACTGCAATAGTGCCGTGCTCCGCCACGGCACGGATTTATGCGGAGCGTTCTTTCCGGTGTAAAATACGGCCGAGCACCAGCATCGCCTCTTCGATGCGGAACAGCCGGCAGAGCGCCAGCAGGCCGACGCCGTAAACGAGTCCCGCCGCGACCAGCGGAGCCGCCACGTTCAGCGTCGTGACCTCGACGTTCCAGTGCGGCAGCGTGAATTCGAGGTTGCGCGGAATCGCGCGGGAGACCAGGACCGCCGGGATCAGCGGCAGGCCGCACGCCGGAATCAGCCGCAGCAGATACAGTCCGAGTACGCGGAAATCGATCCTGTGGTCCGGCAGCTGCCGGTTGTAGATCGTGAGGAGCAGCGTGTTGTTCAGCAGGGACGACATGACCGTGGCGAGCGCGATCCCGCCCTGTTTCAGCGGCACCATCAGCGCGAGATTCATCACGATGTTCAGCGCGATGCAGATCAGCGACACCTTCAGCGGCGTCACCATGTCCCGGCGGCTCGTAAACGCCACGGACGAGATCTTGAACACCGCGAACAGCGGGATCCCCGCCGAGTACATCAGGAACGCGTACGCGGTCTCGCGCACCGCCGTCTCGTCGAATCTGCCGTAATTGTAGAACACGCGGATGATCTCCTCCGGGAAGCACACCATGAACGCCGTGAACGGCACGGACACGAAGAGCAGGATGCGGATCGTACCCGTCAGCAGCGCCGACAGTTTGTCGTACTCGCCCGCCGCGGCGAACCGCGACAGCTCCGTATTCGCGACCGTCGCGAACGACACCGCGAAGATGCCGACCGGCAGATACACCAGGCGTTCGCTGAAGTACAGCGAGGCCGCCGCGGAGTCGCCGATGAACCCGGCGATCAGGCGGTCGCATTGCAGGCTCAGCTGGAGCGCGCTTGCGCCGAGCAGGCCCGGCAGGATCAGTTTCCAGATCGAAAGCAGGGTCTCATGGTCCCGCATGATCGCGCCGGAGATCCGCACCATCATGCCGCGCCGCCACAGGATCAGGAAGATCAGGGCCATTTCCAACACGCCCGCCACAAGCACGGCAAGCCCGAACATCTTCAGCTGGAACATCCCCTTGTAATGCCGGCAGACCAGCACGAGCGCCAGGATCAGGACCACGTTCTGCAGGATCGCGGTCAGCGACGGCAGGAAGAATTCGCGGAGCACGTTCGCGCAGGCGGTCGCCGCCCCCACGACGCAGATGAACACCATGTACGGCGCGAGGATCGGGAACAGCTCGAACGCGGTCTTCCAGCGGCCCGGCTCCAGCGTTCGCGCGATCAGCCACGACGGCACGCCCAGCACGACCGCGAGCGCACACAGCAGTAGCGTCAGCCACAGCAGGATCGTCGAGAACCGTTCGCGGGCGCGTTCCTTCCCCTCGGTCTCCAGCGACAGCGACAGGACCGGCACGAGCGCCTTGCCGAGTTCGCCCTCGCCGAGAATGCGGCGGAAGGTGTTCGCCCAGGTCAGCGCGAGCGTCCAGCCGGACATCAGCGCGCCGCCGCCGATGACGCCCGCGGTCAGGGTCTCGCGGAAGAGTCCGAGGACGCGGCTGATCAGGGTCGACGCGGCGAGATTGCGCGAGCTGCTGAAGAAACGGTTTGCGGACGATGTCTGGTCATCTGCCATGATGCGGCGCGAAAAAACGGAAGGCGGGTTACTTATTGAAAAGGACGTACACGCAGTCGCCGTCCTTCACGATGTAGTCCTTGCCCTCGGTGCGGAGCTTGCCGGCGGTCTTCGCGGCGTTCCAGCCGCCGTGCGCCACCAGCTCCTCGTAGGAGACGACCTCCATGCGGATGAATCCGTGCTGCATGTCGGTGTGGATCTTTCCGGCGGCCTCGGGCGCGGCGGTCCCGTTCACGATGGTCCAGGCGCGCGTCTCGTCCTTGCCGGTGGTGAAGAACGTGCAGTAGTCGAGCAGTTTGTAGCCGGTGCGGATCACGCGCTGAAGGCCGCTTTCCGTCGCGCCGATGTCGTCCAGGAACGCCTTCGCCTCGTCGGGTTCGAGCGCGGCGAGCTCTTCCTCGAACTTCGCGCAGACCGGGACGACTTCCATGCCGTGTCCGGCTGCGTAGTCGATCAGCGCCTTCGACGCGTCGTCCTTTCCGAACGAACGGAACCCTTCCTCGTCGACGTTGGCGCAGACGAACGCGGGCATGGTGGAGAGCAGCTGGAGCGACGCCATCACGCGGCAGGCGTCCGGATCGTCCTTGTTCCACTGCGGGATCTTTCCATCCTCGAGGTCGGCGATGCAGGACTGGGAGAGCTCGTATTCCGCTTTGATTTCCGGATCTCCGGTGCGGAGGAGTTTTTTGCACTTGTCGAATCTGCGCTGGAGGAACTCCAGGTCGGCGAGCATGAGTTCCGTCATGATCAGCTCCAGGTCGCGCACCGGGTCGATGGAGCCGCCCACGTGCACCACGTCGCCGTCATGGAAGAGACGCACCACGTGCGCCACGGCGTCGACGTTGCGGATATGGCCGAGGAACTGGTTGCCGAGGCCCTCGCCTTTGCTGGCGCCCTGGACAAGCCCGGCGATGTCGATGAATTTCAGCGACGTCGGCACTATGCGCGCGGATTTCTCGATTTTCGCCAGCACGCCCAGCCGGTCGTCCGGCACCGCCACGATGCCCGTGTTCGGCTCAATGGTGCAGAACGGGAAATTGGCGGCGGCCGCGCCGCCGTTGGTCAAAGCGTTGAAAAGGGTGGATTTCCCGACGTTGGGAAGACCGACAAAACCGCAGGCAAACCCCATGGTGCAAAACTCCGGATCAGATGGTAAAACGGGTGAAGAATAAAAGACTGTAATAACGTACCACCGGGAGACGTTTTTTTCAATCCGAAAGCGCATTTTTTCGTCTGTTTTCCAAAAAAACGCGACTTTTTATGATTTCAGACTTTATTTTTTGCGAAAGAGTGTTATATTGTAAGAACGCTTTTTACATTTTTGACACTATTCTAGTTTAAATATAACAATCGAAAACCGTCAAGGAGCAAGCTTTGAACATCCTGCTTACCGGTATCACGGGTCTGGTCGGGGCGTCCGTCGTCACGGCGCTGCTTCGCAATCATCCCGACTTCAAGATCGTTGCCATCTGCCGCGGCAATTCCGCTCAAACAGCCCAGGAGCGCACGGAACTCACCATGCGCGCCCAGTGTGAATTCGACGGCGATCCCGCCTCCTACGACTCCATCATCTCCCGCATCACCGTCATCTCCGGCGACGTGACCAAGCTCCCGTTCGACGAGATCGCAAAATACGGCCCCTACGACGTGATGTTCCACTGCGCCGCCGACGTCAACCTCGGCAAAGACCCCGAGGGCAAGACCTACGCGACCAACATGAACGGCACGCTGAACGCCGTCGAAGCCGTCAAACGCTTCAATATCCCGCGTTTCCAGTACGTCAGCACCGCCTACGTCGCGGGCACCTTCATCGGACGCGTCATGGAAGACACCATGCCCGCCACCGGTTGGATCAACTCCTACGAACGCAGCAAGTTCGACGCGGAAAAGTATGTCCGCGAGAACGTCGGCGTCCCCTACACCATCTATCGCCCCTCCATCATCGTCGGACGCCGTTCCGACGGCGTGATCCGCAAGCCGCTCGCGTTCTATCGCATCCTGGAATTCCTCGGCCGCATCAAGAGCAACCGCGCCTTCAAGGCCGGTCTCCCCGCGAACGCCCAGATGGAAGTGAACATCCGCATCGCCAGCGCGACGTCGGACAATATCTACTTCGTGCCGATCGACTACGTGCAGGAATCCATGTCCAAGCTCTTTATGATCCCGGAGAAGAACCGCACCTACCACATCACCGGCGACAGCCCCGTCTCCACCGAAATGATCGGCGTCGCCTGCCGCGACATCCTGAAGGTCACCGGCCTCCGCACCGTCGACAAGAACGACGATCCGTCCAAGGACGAAAAGCTCGTCTCGCGCATGATCGAAGACCTCATCCCGTACTTCTCCACGCAGATCACGTTCGACAACTCGAACGTCCGCGCCGACCTCGGCGATGAGATCCTGAACTGGAAGCTCGACGTCCCCTTTCTCCGCCGCATGGCGTACTCCTACTACAAGCAGGAGATCCCCGGCATCGTGGAAGGCATGGATTTCCCGAAGAACTGAGCTTCGCTCGACCATCCGATCTATCCCGCGCGGACCGGGCATTCCGGTTCGCGCTTTTTTCATGTCATGGCAAGTTTTTTTGACAGAATCACGCCCGCCCGGAGGAAACTTCTCCTGCTCGGCATCATCTACCTCGGCTACATCAGCCTTGGGCTCCCGGACAAGATCCTCGATGCCGCCTGGATCCCGATGAGCGAGGCGTTCGCCGTCCCGCTGTACTGCGGCGGCTTCATCGGGACCGTGCTCGCGCTCTGTTCCTCGGTCTCCGCCTCCGCCAGCGGCCTGATCCTGCGGAAGATCGGCACGGGGCGTCTGCTCGCGGTCTGCGGCGCGGTCACCGGGCTCTCGCTCGTCGGATGCGGCTTCTCGCCCGTTTTCGCCGTGCTGCTCGCGTTCGCGGTCCCGCTCGGATTCGGACAGGGCGCGATCGACACCGGCATGAACTTCTACGTCTCGAAGCACTATTCCAGCCGCGACATGAGCTGGCTGCACTGCTGCTGGGGCGTCGGCGCCACGCTCGGGCCGCTGATCGCCTCGCTCTTCCTCCAGTCCACCGGTTCGTGGCGCAGCGCGTATTTCGCGATCGGCGCGACGCAGGTCCTGCTCGCCGTCTTCTTCTGCTCCACCATCGGGCTGTGGGACCGCGCGCGCCGCGACGAGGAGGCGCTGGACCGCGAGTCCGCGGCATCATCCTCCATGGACAGACTCGAGGGCAAATGCCATTTCACGCTCGATTTCTGGCTCTGCGTCCTGGTCTTCTTCGTCTACTGCGGCATCGAGGCGGGCGCGGGGCTGTGGGGCTGCGCGTTCCTGACCAGGGCGCGCGGCATGGACCTGAACACCGCGCAGTACATCGTGACCGCCTACTGGGCCATGCTGACCGCCGGGCGCTTCCTGCTCGGATTCACGGCGGACAGGCTCGGGAACCGCCTGCTCAGCACGATCTCGGGCGCGGCAGTCCTGTTCGCCGCGCTGCTCCTGCTGATCCCGGCAAAAGGATTCCTTCCGTCGGCCGCGCTCCTGCTGGTCGGATTCGCGCTCGCGCCGGTCTATCCCTGCCTGATGCACGAGGCGACGCGCCGTGGGTTCAACGACGCCACGGCTGCCGCGCTGACCGGGCTTCAGGGGGCGGCCAGCATGGTCGGCATCATGATCGTGCCGCCGCTGATCGGCTGCGCGGGCGACCTCGTCTCCATGGAGGCGCTGCCCGTTTTCATCGCGGTCCAGGCGCTGGTCATGTTCGCGGCGCTGCTGAAGACCGGCTGCTGGCCGGCGAACAAAGCCCGATAAAAAACGCAGAAAAAACGGCTGCTCCGGGGATTCGGAACAGCCGTTGTGTTTTTGAGGTTCGTTACGCTCAGTCGGCGGACGGACGGAAGTCGATCACCTGAAGCTGGCGTTTGCGTTCGCCGTAGTATTCGTTGATCTGCGGCTGCGCAATCACGTCCCAGCGCATTCCCATATCGAGATGCTTGTTGAACGCGATGAAGTCGCAGGTGCTGCCGTATTCGTCCATGAACACGCCCTTGGTATGAACCGGGCGGATCGGCGACAGGCGCGCGATCTCGAGGCCGCGGATCAGGTAGAGCGGCTGCGGATTGCCGTGTCCGAAGGGGCCGAGCATGCTGTGGTAGTGGAAGAACTCCTCGTTGAGCTCATCCAGCCGCACCACGCCGTCGTAGTTGATGTAGTTGGTCAGGTCGGACGGCTTGGCCTCCTCGCGCACGCACTTCTCGAATTCCTGCTGGAACTCGGCGATCTTGTCCTTGTTCATGCCGAGGCCGACCGCCATCGGGTGTCCGCCGTAACGGGTCAGCAGGTGCGAGCAGCGGGAGAGGATCTTGATGAGATTGAGCGTGCCGACGCTGCGTCCGGAGCCGTGCGCTTCGTTGCCGATGATCGTGAGGACGATGGTCGGGCGGTTGTAGTCGCGCGCGAAACGCGAGGCGACGATGCCGATGACGCCCTGATGCCAGTTCTCGCCGGCGGCGATGATCGACATGTTCGAGGCGAATCCGGGCGCGCTTTCCACCTGGGCTTTCGCCTGGAGGAAGATCTCCTGTTCCTTCGCCTGGCGGCGCTGGTTGAATTCGTCGAGCTTGGCGGCGTATTCGTAGGCGTCCACGATGTTGTCGGCGGTCATGAGGGCGAGCGCGGACGAGGCGTTGCCGAGGCGGCCGGCGGCGTTGAGGCGCGGCGCGAGCTTGAACGTGATGTCGGACGGCTGGATGTTCGACTCGACCTTCGCGTGCTGGATCAGCGCGTTGACGCCGGGCCGGAGCTGCTTCTTGAGCATTTCCATGCCGTATTTCACGAGGATGCGGTTCTCGCCCAGCAGCGGCACGATGTCCGCCACGGTGCCGAGCGCGACATAGTCCAGCACCTCCTGCATGTCGGTCGTGTAGCCGCCCTCGTTGTGGGCGCGGCCGTAGATCACGAACGCATGGGAGAGCTTGAACGCCACGCCGACGCCCGCCAGGTGCAGCAGGTCGTCCAGCCCGACCGGGTCGAGCTTCGGATTGATCGTGGCGAGCGCCTCGGGAAGATCGTCCTCCGCGGGCTCGTGGTGGTCCGTGATGATGACGTCGATGCCGAGCTCGCGCGCCTTCCGCACGGCCTCCGCGCTGTTGATGCCGCAGTCGACCGTGACGAGCACGCCGCACTTCCCGCCGGGCACCGTCTCCAGCGCCTTCAGCAGGGAATCGGGCGTGAACCCGTACCCGTCGTCGAACCGGTGCGGCAGGAACGATGTGACCAGGCCCCCGTTGCGTTCGAGGACCCACGACAGCAGCGCCGTGGCCGTGATCCCGTCCGTGTCGTAATCCCCGTGGATGAGGATGCGTTCACGGTTGCGGATCGCCTGCCAAAGCCGCTGGACGGCAATTTCTATGCCGGCAAATCGGAAAGGATCGCTCAGGTCGGCGAAGGTCGCGTTCAGGTAGCGGCCCAGCGTCTCCGGGACAATGCCCCGTGAAGCCAGGTACAGCGCCACCGAGCGCATCACGCCTGACTCCTTCATCAATCTGTCGACAATGTTTTCTTTACCGTCGGAAGAACATCTCCATATTTTGTTTTCCATTGCCTTCTTCTTGTTTTTGATTACGAAAACACACTCTAAATATAACACCAAAAAAGGAAACATCAACCGAAAAGGGGAAAAAAATCGGATTATTTTTTGTTTCGAGCTTGATTTTCCGCGAAATCGGCGTTATAGTAATTACTCCGGACGATATCCGGTCTTTCGGTTGCCGACGTGGCGGAATGGCAGACGCGCTGCGTTCAGGTCGCAGTCCTTTCACGAGGGTGAAGGTTCAAGTCCTTTCGTCGGCACCACTTTTCAGCTCAAAATCGAGCGTTTTGCCCCGTTTTTTTTCTGCTTTCTACTAACTGTCTTCCCGAATCACTCTTGAGATTCTTTGTGCTTTCACCTTCCCCCTCGTGAAAGGACTGCGACCTGAACGCAGCGCGAGGTCAAAGAGGAAAGACATGGGGCTATGGTCTGCACACACGTCAGCCGGAAGAAGACACGGGACGGACTACACGGACGACTGCGACAGAAGCGTAAAGACGGGTACTACCACTACCGACTTACGATTGCGAACGGTACCCGAAAAGAATTTACCTTACGCACCGTAGATTACGACGAAGCCGTTCAAAAGGCTTCCGATCTTGATTCCATCTGGGTCGCGCCGACGCAGGAGGTCGCGCTCGCCCAGATGAACGCCATACGAGGCTTCTCGACGCAAGCTCAAAAGATCACGTTCGCCGAAGCATGGGAAAAATACCAAATACACCCTGATCGTGCGATACCAAGCACGGTGGAGGGTCACCTTAGCTATCGGAAAAGTTTTGACCTGTTCACCCTGTTTGCAACCGGACTAACCGGAAAAGTAAGCTCAAACCGTACTGTTGTGAATTGCGTGAACGAAGTCACGCCCAGACTTTGCGAAGAGTTCGCCTCATTTCTCCGGACGCAGATGCTCTCGGTCTACACACATAACCGGAGGATCATGCAACTCCGCAGGATTTTCGATTGCCTCACGGATTATTATGAAGGGAACAATCCGTTCCGTTCAAAATCCCTGTTGCGAAATGGCCGTGAGGAACGCGGAACGCTTATTCGTCGGCAGGCGTTCACGAAAGAGCAGGAAGACCAGCTGCTTGCCGTTCTATCGGACTCCGAGCCTGACCACAAGGTCATGAACAAGGAAGAGATCCGCATCGTCTTTATAATCGGCATGTTCACCGGGCAACGACTGAAGGACTGCGTACTGCTCCAATGGCAGGACATCGACATGTTGAGGCGGCGGATATGGGTGAAACAGTTCAAAACCGGGAAAGAGGTCACGATACCGATTGCGCCGGATCTTTACGAAGCCTTGCTTGAAGCGGAGAAATGGAAACGTAACCAGTATGTCCTTCCCAAAACCGCAGCCAGATACAATAAAACGAATGCCGAAGGGAAAAACGTCGGAAACAATGTGATCGATCTTGATGTGTTGAAACCGATTCGCTGGATCGGGCTGGAGCCATCAGTCAAAGTCCCAGGCAGGAAGCGGAAGATGGTGTTGTACGGGTTTCATTCTCTCCGACACAGTTTCGCGAGTTTCTGCGCAGAGGCCGGCGTTCCCAAGGCCGTCCTGCTATCCATCCTCGGCACCGATTCCAAAATTGCCGACAAGTATTACACGCACGTCAGCGAAGAGAGCCAGTGGAAAGCGATCGAGGCCATCAGCAGCAGACCCGCGACATCTTCCCGCGAGAAAATCGACCGCGTGCTGAATCTGCTTATGCCGGACGGCAATCAACCGGAACACGCGTCCAACGGCACACTCCAGCAGATTCTTGAAATTCTAAAGGAAGCATGACCGGGATCCTGTTATTTCGTCTGACATCCGGTTTCGGATTGGATGGCGCGGGTCATTCTCGCGTCCTTTTTCTCCGCGAATCGACAAGGTTCCGGCAGCGTTTGTTTTATCGATGCGATACACGGGAACGATTCTACGGAATCCGTGAAAACCACCAACTTTTTTCCATTTGGAAAATCTTCACGAGCACCCAGCATTCCGTCACGTGAAACCGATTTTTCTTCATGCAAAGCACGTTTTTCTTCACGTTTTTCCGGCATTTTTCACGCCGTTTTTTCACGTTTTAACCTCAAAGTGTGAAAAATCAAAGCAGGATTCCGGAAAACATATATACCCGCATCCGGGTCGGCAGTCCTGTCCTTCTTTTTTCCTGTTTCTCTCGGAATACAATTTCGCCGAGTATTGGTTATATGTTGACTAATTAACAAAAAGCAGTAAAGAATATCCGAGCAAGATTATTTTCTGAAACGGTCCTGATGAAGTGTCCAGCCATCTTGATCCAGCCTGTTTTTTCAAACGCATTGAGCCTTTTTTCAACAACTCGCCCAACACAGAACCAGATAATCTATCACAACGCTGCGGGTTTCCAGCGAGAACAACTGCGCGGGGATATCGAGAGCTTGTTTTGTGTACGGTTGCAAATCCATCGGAGGTGTCTATATGCCCCCCGCATGTTGAGTCTCGGCGAACAGGAAGGCTTGCATGGGTATGCTTCTTTTACTATTTTTTTATAAAAATAAAGAAAAAGGGTTGACTTTCTCCGAATTAGGGTTAAATTATCAGTTGGAACAGGCATCCACCTACGTGGAATCCTGGTTCCGTGCTCATTCCATCGGTTATTTCAGCAAAAGAAATCGTAAACCTGCCAAGTTTGAATAATAGCCCTTTTGCTCCTAGAATCGA
>ONQZ01000028.1 GCA_900320095.1 uncultured Lentisphaerota bacterium | reverse complement strand
GTTCGGCTTGAGCTTGGCAACGTAGAGCATGGTGTGCCCCCACGCGAGCCACGGCGTGCCGTCGTCGTCGATGAAGACGGTCGGGTCCATGTCGTCCCAGCCGACCGGGCCGGGCGTCATGCTGTCCCACACGAGCGGCTTTCCGATGGCGTCCTTGAACGGGCCTTCGGGCTTGTCGGAGACGGCGACGCCGATGGCGCGTCCGCTGTACTGGTTCTTGCCGCAGAGCGTGACGTAGAGCCAGTATTTGCCGTCCTTCTTGATCGCCTGGGCGGCCCAGGCGTCGTGGGTGCCCCATTCGAACGTGTCTTTGCTGGCGACGGGGCCGTGCGCCTTCCAGTTCACCATGTCCTTCGAGGAATAGCAGAGCCAGTCGTTCATGACGAGCCACTGGCGCGGCGGAGCCTCGTCGTGCGTGGTGTAGAGATAGACGGTGTCGCCGTCCACGAGCGGGGCCGGGTCGGCGGTGAAGACGTCGGTGAGGAGCGGATTCCCGGCGAGGAGCGCCGAGGAAGCGAGCGCCATTCCGGCGAGGAGAGCGGTCTTTGTGATTCGTTTCATGGTAGGTTCCTCATGGGTGAGATTCGATCACTTCGCGGGGGAGAGGCGGTAAAGCCTCGTGGTGTGGCACGGGAGCTTTTCGCAGGTGAACGTGCCTTCGGTGGTGCCGACTTCCTTGCCTTCCCAGAGGTCGCGGACGACCACCTTGCCGGAGAGGCCGATGCTGGCGAGATCGACCTTGATGTCGCTGGTCTCGGGGGAGGGCTGCTCGAAGGCCTTTTCATTGAGGACGAGGAATTTCAGGCGGTTGCGGGAATCGCTGTTGTCGACGAGCTTGACCTTGGTCTTGAAGGTGTCGTAGCCTTCCGGGAGCTTGTAGACGATGAGGGAGAGCGCGTGCGTGCCGATGCCGTCGATCGCCTGTCCGTCGCTGGTGAGGCCGTTGCGGACCGCGCCCCAGCCGGCGTGCGCGGAGGACCACTGCATGTCGACGAGTTTCTTCGTGCCCGCGGGACCGGAGATCTCGGGCTGGATCCAGGCGGAATGGCTGTAGCTGGAGCCGTAGCCGTTGTCGACGACGGCGAGCGCGAGGATCTTCGAGCCTTTGATGTCCGCGGTGATCTCGGCCTCCGGGACGCCCTGCAGGCCGACGCCGGGGCTTTCGGCGAGGGCTTTGCGGCGGTCGTACTTGTTGTACTCGGACGTGCCGGTGTTGAAGAACGCGAGATACTTGTCCTTGCTGCCGGGGACGTCGGCGGTCCAGACGATCAGGTCGCCGTCCTGGATGAGCTGGCGGTTGTTCGAGGAGCTTCAGCGTCCAGTCGTCGAGCTTGGTCATGTCCGCGCCGAGGATGAGCGGGGACCGCGCGATCGACCACAGCGTGAAGCACAGGCGCTGTTCGTCGTGCGTGAAGTTGGTCGGACGCGTGAACTCGATGATGCCGAACGGGAGCATGTCGGCGTCCGGCCAGGAGCCCTTGATGCGGTAGGGTTCCCAGCGGTGCAGGCGCCCGAACATGCCGCGGAGGGGTTCCCAGCGGTCCCAGAAGTCGTCGGAGACGCGCCACATATTGGCGTGTTTGTCGGCGTGCGCGCCGTTCTGGATCGGGGTGTCGCCGGGGGAGAGGCTGAGGATGATCGGGCGGCCGCACTTGTCGATGGCCTTGCGGATGCCTTCGATCTCGGCGGTGGCGTATGGGCGGGACAGGTCGTCGATCTTGATGAAGTCGAGTCCCCACTCGGCGAACTGCTCGAACACGGAATCATAGTATTCCTGCGCGCCGGGTTTGCTCATGTCCACGCCGTACATGTCCTGGTTCCACGGGCAGGTACTGCGCATGTTCACGATGTCCTGCGCGTGGTAGTCCGTGCCCTTCACCTTCGTATTCTCGCGGACCGCCTGACGCGGGATGCCGCGCATGAGGTGCACGCCGATCTTCAGGCCGCGTTCGTGCATGTAGTCGGCGAGCGGCTTCAGGCCCTTGCCGTCCTTCGAGGACGGGAAACGTTCGGGGGCGGGGATGAAGCGGCCGTATTCGTCCATGGCGAACGTGTGGCGGATGTCGCTCTGGAATCCCTTCTGGTTGTCGTTGTACCACTGGTGGTCAATCACGAAGACGTTCCAGCCGAACGGCTTCAGCTGTTTGACCATGGCTTCCGCCTGTTCCTTCGCCTGCGCCTCGGTGAGGCTGAGGCCGAAGCAGTCGAAGCTGTTCCAGCCCATCGGCGGGGTCGGAGCCCAGTCGTGGAAATCGGCCGCGGAGAGCGTGGCGGCTGCTGCGAGCGCGACGCCCGCGGCGGAGAGAGAACGGATCGGGAGTTTCATGGATGCACCTCCGGTTGAAAGGATGTATGTTTTGAGTTCAGATTTGAAGCGGGAAAAAGGATTTGTCAGAAATATACCATGCGAAAGCGATTCCGCCATATTAGTTTTAGACAAAAGTATATATTTTTTGTTCAAATCTTTAGACAAAAGGCAGGAAGAAACGTTAAGAAACGTGCGGGCGCGGTTCAGTCCGCGTTTGCGTGTTTTGAGAACTCGCAGCCGCAGTAGTTCTGGCGGTAGAGGTTGAGCTTGCGGCAGAGTTCGAGCGAACGCAAGTTGCCGCCGCCTTTCTTGAAGTCCCAAGGCTCGAACGCGTCGCCCCACTGCGCGCCGATCCCGTGGATCACGCGCGAATCCTTCCTCGGTCCGAGCGTGAGAGTGGTCGTGAAGTGCGCGCCAACCTTTTCCGCGAAAACGGCCGCGCGTGTGAGCTGCCATTGGAAACACCGCCTGCACCTCTCGCCGCGTTCCGGGCAGGCGGCGAAATCCGGCACGGCGGACACGAATTCGAGCCAGGCGGCATGGTCCCACGGATCGGTCTCCACGCACAGCCCGTAGTAGTCGGCGAGCGTCTTCAGCGCGTCCTGACGGCGCAGGTATTCCGCCTCTGTGTCGAGGTTGGAATTCGAGAAGAGCAGCGTGATGCGGCGTCCGTCGTCGAGCACGGGCGCGATGCTTCCGGCGGCGCACGGGCCGCAGCAGCAATGCATCAGGAGCGGGATCGCGGGATCGGTGTGTTTGTCGTGAGGGCAGGGGGTCATAACGAAAGGCGTTCGTGTTTTTTTTTCCGGAAAATATAATCCGGCATGGAACAAAAAGCAAGCGGAGCGGTCAATTTTATAGAGAATAGCGAAAAAGCGTGTTTGCAAAAACATGTTTTAAGGGCTATATTAATATGCTGACAATGTTATTCCGAAAAGATTTCGGAACAGAAAAACCGGAGCAGAGACCATGCAGAACCAGACGTACGAAAGCAACTTCATCTTCCCCCGGCGCATGTTGTTTTTCCACGCGAACCGCTCGGCGCTTTTGATTCGCGGACTTGTGTTTTTCATCCTCGGGCTGATCGGTCTGTTCCGTCCGATCGGCAGTCTTGCCGCCGTCACGGTGATCCTCGGGATCTTTCTGCTGCTGGACGCCATGGGGGCGCTGTTCCTTTCGTTCGCGTGCCGCAGATTTTCCGGCGTTTTCTGGTCGCTGCTGCTGTGCGCGGCGGGCATCGCGATGATCGTCCGGCCCGTGGAGGCTGACGTGCTGCTCGCGGTCGTGCTCGGCGTATGGATGATCGCGACGGGCGTGGGCGAACTGCTTTCCGTTCACGTTTCTCCGAGCAGATTCTTCCTGTTCGGGTCCGGCATCCTGTCGATCCTGATCGGGATCCTGCTGGTCGCCGCGCCGTTCGCGGGGCTGGCGGCATTTTCCACGATCGTGGCGGTCCTGCTCCTGATCTCCGGGATCGAGATGCTCGTGCTGGTGTTCGGGCTGCGTGTGCCGGGCCTGGGCGGCGGAAAAATGAACCGGGACAAGACCAACTGAACTGTCGCAAGCGGACCTCCGGTTTCAGGGATGCCGGGGACCGCGGGCAAAATGAGATAAAACGGAGTTGACATTATGAAAAAAGACCGGACCTGGGAAAGACTCTATTCGATACCGCAGAAATTGTTTTCATTCAATGCGACGCGCCCCGTTCTGCTGCTGCGCGGCCTGGTTTTCTTCATCATCGGCATCCTCGGCGTGATGAATCCCGTTCTTGTACTGACCACGGTCACGATGATCCTGGGCGGCGTGGTCCTGCTGTTCGCGGTCGCGGCGTTCCTGATGGCATGGAACAAAGGGCGCATTTCGGCGGCGCTTCTCGTGCTTTTCATCCTGCTCGGCATCGCCGGAGCCGGGATGCTGATCTATCCGCTGTATTTCGACATGTTCTTCATGATCGTCTGCGGCGTGTGGCTGATCTTCGCCGGCGTGTGGAGCATCCTTTCCGCGCAGAAACGTTTCGGACAGCTGGTCATGCCGATGCCCGGACTCGTCGCGGCGCTGATCGGCGTCCTGCTGGTCGTCGCACCGTTCATCGGCGTCGCCGCCATCTCCTGGACCGCGGCGCTGCTGATGCTTCTTTTCGGGGCGCAGATGCTTCTGCTCGCGCTCGGACTGGACGCCGGAAAATGGGTGATCCCGGACGGAAAAAACAGCAGCAAACGCTGAATCATTTTCTGTTTCCTTGTCGGCCGTATGGACTGCGATCCATGCGGCTTTTTTCTTGTCAGTTTCTCTGTCTGTCCGGTTTTTCTATCCTGTTGATTTCTTCCTCTGTTTCCCCTGTGCCGTTCCTCTGAGTTAGCGCCGGATTAATTGCGCTGTGCAAAAAGCAACAAAAAAACGCGTTTTTTCTGTTATGACACTTGTTTTTCTAAAAAGAGGCGGTATATTATACAACATAAAAACGTCAAAATAATCTTTGCAATCACAAACATACAACATCCTCATCTGAAAGGAAAACACCATGCCCGACTTCAAACAGACCTTCCAGGACGAAGTGCGCCGTCTGGCCCGCAAGGAACTCAAAGCATTTGAAGCGAAAATCAACGAACAGAAGAAGACGATCAGCGCCCTGACGAAGCGCGTCAACGAGCTGGAAAAGAAGGCCGCCGCGCCCGCTGCCGCCAAGCCCGCCTCTGAATCCGTGCAGGCCGCCGTGCCCGCCGCCGAGGGCCGCAAGGCGCGTTTCTCCCCGAAATCCCTCGTGAAGTTCCGCAAGAAATACTCTCTCTCCCAGAAGGCGCTCGCCGTTCTCCTCGGCGTGACTCCGTTCACCGTGAGCCACTGGGAAATCGGAAAGAACCGTCCGCGCGCCAACCAGATCGAGGCGTTCAGCGCGCTCGCGAAGCTCGGCAAACGCAAAGTTCTCGCTCTCGTCGCGGAAAAAGCCCCCACGGAACTCCCCGCTCCGAAGAAGGCCGCCCCGAAGAAGGCAAAAGCCGCGAAGAAGGAAGTGAAGAAGGCTGAAAAGAAGGCCGCTCCGGCGAAACGCGGCCGCAAGGCCAAAGCCGTCAAGGCTGTCAAGGCGGAAAAGGCCGCCGCTCCGGCTGAAAAGAAAGCCTGACCCTTTTTCGAAACGGATAGTTTTTCAGACGGGCTCCGCGCGGGGTCCGTCTTTTTTTGCCGAAAAACACAAAACGAGCTTGAAAAAGCCTGAAAACGGCTGTATAGTATTTGGATATAGTCATTACCCGAACTTGTTTCCGAACTCAACTTTAACGATATTTTGGAGAAAACCGAATCATGGCAAATCCTGTCAATGTCGCGATCGCCGGCGCCACGGGCGCGGTCGGCGTCGAAATGCTCCTCACGCTTGAGAAGCGCAATTTCCCTGTCAAGAACCTGAAACTCCTCGCATCCGCGCGTTCCGTCGGCAAGACGTTCAAATTCCACGGCGAGACCGTCGCGGTCGAAGAGATGACCGAAGATTCGTTCAAGGGCGTCGACATCGCGCTGTTCAGCGCCGGCGCGTCCATCTCCAAACAGTTCCGCGCAGCCGTCACCGCCGCGGGCGCCGTCATGATCGACAACTCCAGTGCGTTCCGCATGGAGGACGACGTGCCGCTGGTCGTGCCGGAAGTCAACGCCGCCGATGTCTTCCTGCACAAGGGCGTGATCGCGAACCCGAACTGCACCACCGCCATCATGTGCGCTCCGGTCTGGCCGCTTCATCAGGCGAAGGGACTCCGCCGCATGGTCGTCTCCACCTATCAGGCGGCGTCCGGCGGCGGCCAGAAGGCGATGAACGAGCTCATGGAGCAGACCCGCGCGATCCTCGAAGGCAAGCCCGCCGAGGTCAAGGTCATGGCGCAGCAGATCGCGTTCAACCTCTTCCCCCACATCGACGTTTTCCAGCCGAACGGCTACACCAAGGAAGAGATGAAGATGGTGAACGAGACGCGCAAGATCATGCACCTCCCGAACGTGAAGATCTCCTGCACCAGCGTCCGCGTTCCCGTGATGCGCGCCCACTCCGAATCCATCAACCTCGAATTCGAGAATGAGATCACGCCAGAGGAAGCCCGCGAAATCCTCGCCAAGGCCCCCGGCGTCCAGCTCCGCGACGATCCCGAAAACAAGATTTATCCGATGCCGATGGAAGCCACCGGCATGTACGACGTCCTCGTCGGCCGCATCCGTCAGGACATCTCCCGTGACGACAAGCGCGGCCTCGACATCTTCATCAGCGGCGACCAGCTGCTGAAAGGCGCCGCGCTGAACGCCGTTCAGATCGCCGAAGTGCTCGTCAACGGAAAGTAATGATCCGGAATCCGCCGGAATCTTTTCCGCGGAAATCCGTTTCAAGCCGTTTCCCCCCTCGTCCGGGGCGGAGACGGCTTTTCTTTTTTCACATGTTTTAACGTTTCCGTTTATCGGAAAACCGTTTTTTCCGGAAATGAGCCTCTTTTTCGTGATTCTTCCGGTTGATTTTTTGCGCTGAACCGTGTATATTATCGGAAGAATCAAACAATGTTTTTTTCGAGGTTATTCCCCCATGACTGAACAGAAAATCCCGCAGGAACAACTTGACGCTCCGGCCGCTCAGGCGAACTGGATGGATATTGTTCGTCAGCACATCACCGGACCGGTCTTCTCACTGGCGTTCCACATCTTCCTGCTTGTCCTGCTTGGCACGCTCGTCTTTATCGCGCCGAACGCGGTCAAGGACGATATCGACCCGGTCCAGATCACGGAGATGGAACCCGTGCTGCCTCCGCCCGAGGAAGAGCCCATGCCGTCCGACATGACCGTGATGGATACGTCCAGCCCGAATCTCGACCGGTACGATTCCAGCGAACAGCAGCAGATGGAAGAGGTCGGCGTGACTGATGTGCAGATCATGACCGATATCGAGATTCCGACTCCGCTGACTATTCCCGACAGCAATTCCGCGCTGAAACTTCAGGGCGTGCTTCCGTTCGGGCGTCCCGGCGGAGGCGGAAGCATGGGGGACGGCGGCGAGGGCGACGGACGCGGCAACCTGAAAGGCATGCTTCAGGGCGTGTTTTACGACCTGAAGCAGACCAAGGACAGAAGACCGACGGAGGTTGCTTCCTCGAATATGCATCATGATATTCTTCCGATCATGAGGAGATTCGTGAACGGCTCCTGGCAGAGACAGTACGACAATGAAGGCCGAGTTCATTATCCCGCTCTGGACCAGTATTACAGCTCGTCCACGCGTCTCTGGAATTCCTGCTTCTATATCCCTGTTCAGATCAACGCGGAAGAAGCCCCCGCGGCGTTCCAGTGCGAGAAAGAAGTGAGACCATCGGCGTGGGTCTGCATTTACTCCGGCAACGTGGTCGCGCCGTTCTCCGGCAAGTTCCGTTTTGTCGGGTTCGGCGATGACGTTCTGATCGTCCGGTTCAACAAAAAGATCGTGTTTGAATACGGATGGTATTCGTATTCCCTCGGAAGACGTTTTGAAGCGTATGACGATTGGGTCGGATATCTCAATTCAGGCAGCAACCGCCAGACAATTTCGGACAGTGAGCTTTATTCCGGACACAAGCTTGACGTCTATGACCCCGGTTTCGACCGGCACGGCATCGCAAAAGGCCCCGTGATCGATGTGCAGGAAGGCCAGGTCTATCCCATCGAGATCCTCATTTCGGAAATCCCCGGCGGCAGTTTCAATATGATGCTGTTTGTGGAACAGCTTGATGCGAATGGCCGTCTGATCGAACCGAATCCGGAACCGTATACGCTGTTCCGGACGACATTGGATCTGCCGGAACAGCCGAACGGCTCCCGCAACGGCAAACTTCCGTCTCCTTCCTTCAAACCATACGGGCCGATCTGGCGCGTGGTGCGTTCGACGACATCTACCTCGGGGGGTAGAAGCGGCGGCTCCGGCGGACTCATCGGCAGCCGTACGCAGCCTCGCACGGCCCGTGTCAACGAGGATGACGACGACCTGTCTCTCTGATTCAGATCCGGTTTCAACGGCTTTTTGGCGCTAACTGTATCCTTTTCCCGGGATGCAGACTTTTTTTTCCGAAAAACGGGCGAAAAAGCGGAAAACAGCTTGAAAACGGAGCGAATATGTTATAAATTATGATTTAGAATAATTGTACCCATCGAACACGATTTGTATTTCCGAGGTAAAACCGATGCAGACTGAACAATCAGAGATTCAAAAAGGCGAGCTTGACGCGGAAATCATTTCCATGGCGCCGTCGAACTGGATGGGTATTGTCCGCCAGCACATCACGGGGCCGGTCTTCTCGCTCGCGTTCCACATCTTCTTGCTTGTGCTGCTCGGCACGCTCGTCTTTATCGCGCCGAATGCGATCAAAGACGATATCGACCCGGTCCAGATCACGGAGATGGAACCGGTCCTGCCTCCGCCGGAGGAGGAGCCCATGCCGTCCGACATGACCGTGATGGATACGTCGAGTCCGAACCTCGACCGCTACGATTCGAACGAACAGCAGCAGATGGAGGAAGTGGGCGTGACGGACGTGCAGGTGATGACCGACATCGACATTCCGACGCCGCTGACGATCCCCGACAGCAATTCCGCGCTGAAACTTCAGGGGGTGTTGCCGTTCGGGCGTCCGGGCGGCGGCGGCAAGATGGGCGACGGCGGCGAGGGCGACGGCCGCGGCAACCTGAAGGGCATGCTTCAGGGCGTCTTCTACGACCTGAAACAGACCCGGAACCGTCAGGCCAGCGAGGACTTCAGGAATGATCCCGGGACAGGAGAATATGTCCATCAGCGCGTCGCTCCGACCCTGAGGATCATGCAGTCGTTCGTGAACGGTTCCTGGCAGAGACAGTACGACAGCGAGGGCCGGGTGCATTATCCGGCGCTCGACAAATTCTATTGCTCGCCGACCCGCCTGTGGACCTCCTGTTTTTTCACTGAGGAAATTCGAGCCGGGGAAGCGCCGAAAGCCTACCAGTGCGAGAAAGACGTGAAGCCGGCCGCGTGGGTCTGCATCTACTCCGGCAACGTGGTCGCGCCGTTCACCGGCAAATTCCGGTTCGTCGGCACCGCGGACGATGTGATGTTCGTGCGCTTCAACAAGGAGATCGTGCTGGATTACGGTTGCGCGACGTTCTCGGCTGGCGAATTCTGGGCGATGTCCCGCGACGACAACAACATCCGGCAGCTCAAGAGCGGCAGTTCCAACGAGATCCGCAGAAGAAGCTCGCTCTACTCCAAACAGAACCTTGAAGTCTATCCCGCCCGGAGCGGCGGCGCGGCGTTCGATCTCGCGAAAGGACTGCCGATCTCGGTCAGGGAAGGCGAGGTCTACCCGATCGAAGTTCTGATCTCGGAAATCCCCGGCGGACATTATTCGCAGGCGCTCTACATCGAACGGCTTGACGACAACAACCAGCCGCTTATGAACGATTCCTCCGGGCGCATGACGCTCTTCCGTACGACGCTCGACCTCCCGGAACAGCCTCAACGCGATTATCCCGAGTTCAATCCCTACGGACCGATCTTCCGCGTGGTGCGTTCGACTTCCTCATCCGGCGGAGGCTCGGGCGGCTCCGGCAGTCTGATCGGCAGCCGCACGACGCCGCGCACGGCGCGCGTGAACGAGGATGACGACGACCTGTCATTATGACGTTTTGAACAATCTCAGTTTAACACATGGAAGGAGAGCTCGGGACGATATGGCAAAAAGAAGCAAAGTGAATATCAAGACGGTTCGATCCATGTTCAAGCTGATCCTTCCCTCTGTCGCGGTGTGCCTGATCTGCCTGCTTTCCTCGTTGGACGCGATGTGTGCCGAGGCGGACGACGAATTCCTGATCTCCCTGCCGGCGGATAAACCGGGAAAGAAGCAAAAGGACTCCTCTGCCGCGTCCAAAAAGCCGGTCCAGAAAACCGAGGCGAAAGCATTGGATATGCTTCAGGGGGTGTTTTATGATCTCAAGCAGCTGCGGAACCGCCAGCCCAACAAAGATTTTTCCGCGGTGACCAGTGATGGCGAGTACGTGGATGCGAACCTCAATCCGACCCTGAAAGTCGTACAATCATTTGTCAATGGAACATGGCAGAAAACCACTGACATCAATGGGCGTGTGAATTACTCCGCCCTGAATGCGTATTATTCCCCGACGAACAGGGTTTGGACTTCTTGTTTCTATATTGGGGATACCGCGTCCAGAACAGCACCGCAGGCTTTTGGATGTCCCGATGATGTCAAGCCCAATTGCTGGGTCTGCATTTATTCGGGGTATGTCGTCGCCCCGTTCTCGGGGCAGTTCCGGTTCGTCGGGTTCGGCGATGATTTCCTCGTCGTCCGCGTCAACCAGAAGATCGTGTTCGATTACGGCCGACTTTCCGCGACCCTCGGGGCGGCTTTGGGAACCGAAAAGCGTTCGACGCTTACCGCCGCCACCGAAGAGAAACCTCAGCCTCAGTCCAAGAATCCCATTGTGCGGGTCATGCCTACCATCAACAAGGGAGGAGGCAGTGCCACGTCGTTCTATGAGGCAAACAAGCTGGAAATCCGTTCGCCCGAATACATGAATACGAACAGCACGTTCGGATCCGGCCTGGCAAGCGGGGCGGTCGTCAGCGTGAGGCAAGGCGAAGTGATTCCGATTGAGATCCTGGTCGGAGATATCGGAGGGAATTTCAATTATGTTCTGTTTGCAGAGCGTCTGGACACAAACGGAAAGGCCTTGTATCCGGACAAGCCGCTTCTGCTGTTCCGGACATCGGATGTTTTGCCGCCTTCTTTCTCGACCGACTCAGCCGTCGCTTACGACAATAACAGCCCTGTTTGGAAGGTCGTCGATTCAAGAGGCAAGCCTATCCCGTCCCATATCCCGCCCGCTGCAACCAAGGGCGGCCCGGTGGATGCGTCCACGGGGGCGAAAAGCTCTTCCGGGACTTCCTCCGGCTCTCAGGAGGGCCGGACTTCCGCGCAGCCGAAACGCGATCCGACCCTTGTCAAAACCGTTTCCACTTCAACGAGGGGAAATGTCACGACACAGACGATCACCGAAAACGACGGCGACACCACGATCGAGACCGTTATCACGACCGAAGTGAACGGCGATACTACCGTCGAAACAAAAACCGTCACGGAAAAAAGGAATGGAGTCGTCGTCAGGACCTCGACATCGACGACCACCACCACTTCAACGGATTCCTCCCGGAACGATATGAAGTCTTCCGACGGCAAGGCGGGCGAAGAGAAAAAGGAATCTCCGAACCAGGAAAGCAGACCGGTCAATCCGTTTGGAGTCTCGGTCCGCCCCGAAGAGGATTGATCGAGGTGGAAAAGAAAAGCCTCCGCGACATGGTCGACAGGAGCTTTTTTGCTTGATCTGAGGGGGAACAGAGGTCAGGCGGACATGCCGTCAGATGCAGTAGTCCATGCTGCCGTCCTTCGCGTTCTGTTTGTCGTAGGACGCGAGGATATCGGCAAGCGTGGTGCCGCGCATCAGGTTGCGGATGTCGTCGTTGAGTTTGCACCAGACTTCGCGCGGGGCGCAGTTTCCGCTGAGTTTGCAGCGTTTGGGGGCGGACACACAGTCAACGATGGACAGAGGCCCTTCCATGACCTCAATCACGTCCAGGAGCGTGATCTCTTCCGGCTTCATGGCAATGTGGAATCCACCGTTGACGCCGCGCACGGAGCGGACCATGCCCGCTTTCCGGAGTGCGATCACGAGGCGGCTGATGTATTTTTCGGAAATCTGCTGCGATTTCGCGATGTCGCGGATCAGACGAGGTTTGTCCGACTGGTGGATCGCAAGGTCCATCAGGATGCGAAGCCCATAGCGTCCTTTGGTCGAGATTTTCATGAAATGTAAAACTCCGATAAGAATTCCGTGAAATGGTCAAATTGCCTGTCTATAATATGCCATAGGAAACCGGAAATTCAAGCGAAAAAATGTAAAAAACGGCGAATACCCGGTTTTTAGTTCGAATGCGTGCGCGTTGGGGCGGGTTTTCCTTTGTGACCTCGTGCGGCCTTTTTCGCGGCGCGGTTGGATTTCAGCGCGGATGCGGTAGCCTTTTCTGCTCTACGCGGCTTCCCGGAGGAGATTCTCTTCTTGCCGTGAGGCACGACGGATGACTGTTTCTTCTTCGTCTTCTCCAGCAGGACCATCGTTTCGACGTTGGGCGAGCCGGGGAACATGTCGAAGACGCGGACGGCAACGGGGGAATAGCCGTTGTGCTTCCACGCCTTGAGCGTGCGCGGGACCTCGTCGGCGGAACAGAAGATGTTCAGGACGCGCGCCGGGGAACGCTTCGCGATGGCGGCGATCACGTTCGGACGGACGCCGCTCCTGGGCGGGTCGAGGATGAAAAGCTCGCCCTCGGGCTGTTCCTCGTCGGCACCGTAGAGGTCGGCGGGGCAGGGCGGGAGCTTGTTTTCGATGGCGGACGGCGTGACCGCGGCGGCGATGAACTCGATGTCGGCGTCGGGGCGGTTGTGCAGGGCGTTGCCGGACGCCGCGTGGATCGCCGGTCCGTTGAAGTCCATGCCGACGACGCGTTCCGGCGTGTCGCCGAGCGCGACGGCGAAGAGCCCGTAGCCGGAGAAAAGGTCGATCAGGGTGGATTCCGGGCCGGGTTTCAGGAGCTTTTTCGCCTCGCGCAGAAACGCGTCCAGGATGGATTCGTTGACCTGCGAGAACGCGGACGGCGGGTACAGGAACTTGCATCCGGCGGCGGTGAGATCGAGATATTCGGAGCCGAAAAGCTTTTTGAACGGATGCGCCCCGGCGGAACGCGATTCGAGGTAGAATTCGGAGCGCGTCTCGTCGAGGAACGTGAACATCGCGGCGACCTGGGGAAGCTCGGCGCGGACGTGGTCGGCGAGCAGTTTCGTCTTGTGCATGACCGCGGCGTCCAGGTGGAAGAAATTCAGGATCAGCGTCAGGCGTTCCGAGCCGCCGCGCACGACGATGAAGTTCAGGCTGCGTCCGACGGCGCGGTAGACGGGCGACACGAGCATCTTCCGCAGCCACGCGTAAACCTCGTTGTGCGATTCCGGTTCCAGCGCGGACCGGAGCGTCTCCTCGCGTTCCGCGCCGTATCCCATGCAGAACCTAAGGCGGCCGTCGCGCGCCACGTAGACGCGGCGTTTGGAGGTGGCGCGGTAGCCGCGCGGGACGGGCGACGGGACGATTTCCCGGACCAGCTGGGCAGGGAGTCCGTGGACCTGCCAGAACGAGCGGACAGCGTCGGTCTTGACGCGGCATTCGTCGGCGTAGTCGAGTGGGACCAGGAGCTCGTGCGGCTGCCCGGCGTCAAGCTTGTTTTCGAGTTGTGCGTTGGAGACGGCGAGCGCGACGGCGTGCTGGAACAGGAACTCCGAAGCGCCGTCAGGTTCTTTTTGTGCGGATGCCATGCGGACGGAAGCCGGGGCTTTTTCGTCCGGAGCGGAGAAGGATTTGGACTGTCTGAAAGCGCCGTTTCTGCGCCCGCTCTGAGCGGCGCGGGCGGTGCGGCGCGGTTTGGAGAATGCCATGGGATCAGGTTTCCTCAAGTTTGGCGTTCACGGAGAGCGCGTGGAGTTTGTCGAGGAGGTTTTCGTATCCGCGGAAGATCATGTCGGCGTTGTGGATCACGGACCTGCCGTGCGCGATGGTGGCCGCCACGATCATTGCCATGCCGGCGCGGATGTCGGGGCTGGACATTTCGCCGCCGTGAAGCGGGGAGGGGCCGGAGATCACCACGCGGTGGGGGTCGCAGACGATGGCGTTCGCGCCCATGGAGATCAGGCGGTCGACGAAGTAGATGCGGCTTTCGAACATCTTCTCGAAGAAAAGGCATGTGCCGCGCGCCTGCGTGGCGGCGACGATCATGCAGCTCATCATATCGCTGGGGAACTGCGGCCAGGGACCGTCGGAGATGGTCGGGATGGCGCTGCCGAAATCGTTCTGCACGCGGAGGTTCTGGTCCGGCTTCAGGATGATGTGGTCGCGGTAGAACCGGAACTTGATGTTGAATTTCTCGTAGACGCGTTTCGCCATCCAGTAGTGCGAGGGCGGGAGCTTGCCGGTGATCTCGAGGCCGCCGCCGGTGGCCGCCGCCATCGCGAGGAAGCTGGCGGCTTCAATGTGGTCGGAGTCGAGGGTGAATTCCGCGCCGTGCAGCTCGGACACGCCCTCGATGAAAAGCGTGTTGGACTCGAGACCGGTGATCTTCGCGCCCATGAGGTTCAAGAACTCCGCGAGCTGCTGCACGTGGGGTTCCGCGGCGGCGTTGCGGATGACCGTTTTCCCCTTCGCGAGGACGGCGGCGATCAGGATGTGCTCGGTGGCGGTTACGCTGGCCTCGTCGAGGAAGATGTCAGCGCCGGAAAGCCCGTCTTTCTTAAGCTGGAAATGCACGACGGCTGTGTCTTGGTCGAACGTCTTGCCGATGCCGAGTTTCTCAAGACCATAGAAATGCGAGTCCAGGCGGCGGCGTCCGATGAAGTCGCCTCCCGGCAGACCGATGAAAGATTCGCCGCAGCGTGCCGCTACTGCGCCGCCGAAGATGAAGGAGGCGCGGAGCGCGGCGCATTTCTTCGGGGGCAGGGAGGCGGAGTCGATGTCGCGTGCGCAGATGACGACCGTGGAGCCTTCACGCGTGACGGATGCGCCGAGGTCGCGTGCGAGGTCGAGCATGACCTCGACGTCGAGGATCTTCGGCATGTTGTGGATGACGACTTCGTCGCGCGTGAGGATGGCCGCGGCGATGATGGGGAGCGCGGCGTTCTTGTTGCCGCCGGGCGTGATGACGCCGGAGACGCGCGCCGGACCTTCGATGACGATGCTTTTCATGGTCGGGGGATTTCCTGTGGCTCAAAAACTGTGGCTTGTGAAAAACTTAAAAAGTGGTAAACGGACGATGATTGCGTTCAGATCCCGGCGAGCGAGAGTTCCCGCTGGTTCTGTCCCTGCAGCGGGCGGAGCAGCAGATGAAGCGTGTGGGGCGGCAGGATGTCCATGATGCGCTCCGGCCACTCGACGAGCGTGTAGGCGCGCGGATCGTAGAGGTATTCGTCCACGCCGAACGCCAGCGCGTTGGTCGAGTTGTCGATGCGGTAGAGGTCGAGGTGGTACAGCACGCCGCCGGGGAAGGGGTACTCCTGCACGAGCGTGAACGTGGGACTGCTCACGGGTTCGACGATGCCGAGGGCGCGGGCGAACCCGCGCGCGAAGACCGTCTTGCCCGCGCCGAGTGTGCCGTGCAGGGCGATGACCGTGCCGGGCGGGAGCTGGCGCGCGATCGCGGCGGCGGCGGCCTCGGTCCCCTCGGGGGAATCCGAACGGACGGGGAGGCGCTGCGCCAGGATCGCGGCGAATCCGTGCATGTCGAAGTTCATCGGGCGTCCTCGTCGTCGGATTCGGAGTCCCTCAGGAGCGAGAAGACGCACTCGCCGTCGACGAACGTCGCCATGGTGCGGCCCTTCGCGGCGTAGCCGTTGAACGGCGTGTTGCGGGACTTCGAGTAGAAGTCGTTCGCGTCGACGATGTAATCGCAGTCCGGGTCGATGACCGTGACGTCCGCGGGTGCGCCGACGGAGAGCGTCCCGGCGTTGATGCCGAGGACGGTGGCGGGTCCGACCGTGAACTTGGAGATGACCTGCGACAGGGAAAGATAATTCTTGTGGTACAGCTCGGTCAGCGCCACGGGCACGGCGGTCTCGAGGCCGATGATGCCGAACGGCGCATGGTCGAATTCGACGAGCTTGGCGGTCTGCGTGTGGGGTGCGTGGTCTGTGGCGATCACGGCGATCGTGCCGTCCTGGAGCCCTTCGATAAGCGCCATGCGGTCCTCTTCGGCGCACAGCGGCGGATTCATCTTGTAGTTCGTGTCGAACTTCTTGATCTCGACGTCGGTCAGTGCGATGTGGTGCGGCGTGGCCTCGGCGGAGATGCGGACGCCGTCGGCCTGCGCGGACCGGATCATGCGGACGGAATTGCGCGAGCTGACGTGCTGGATGTGGATCTTCCAGTTCGCGAGGCGGGAGAGGATGATGTCGCGCGCCACGATGACTTCCTCGGCGGCGGACGGGATCGCCTTCATGCCGAGCAGGACGGACCAGTAGCCCTCGTGCATCACGCCGTCGCCGGCGAGGAACTTGTCTTCGCAGTGCTCGAGGATGGGGATCCCGAAGTTCCCGGCGTACTCGACCACGTGCCGCATCAGCTCGTTGCTCTGGATGCAGGTGCCGTCGTCGGTGAGCGCGACGACTCCGGCGGCCTTGAGGCTGCCGACGGGCGACATCTCTTCGCCCTTGCGCCCGACGCTGAGCGCGCCGGAGGGGAGGACCTTCACGACGCCCTCGCGGGCGGCGAATTCCTTGATGTACTGGATGGTGGCGGCGTTGTCGGCGCACGGCGAGGTGTTCGGCATGGCGACGATCGAGGTGAATCCGCCCGCGGCGGCCGCCATGGTGCCGGTGCGGATGGTCTCCGCGTCGGTGTTGCCGGGCTGGCGCAGATGCACGTGCATGTCGATCAGGCCGGGCGCGACGACGAGTCCCTTCAGGTTGATCGTTTCGGTTTCATCGAGCGCGGGATCGAAGGAGCCGGGTTCGACGATGCGTCCGTCCCTGATCCAGAGGTCGCCGGTGCGGTCAATGTGGTTTGCCGGGTCGATGATGCGGCCGTTCTTGAGAATCCAGGAGTTTTTCTTGTTCATTTGAGTGCCCCCGCGACGAGGAAGAGGACGGCCATGCGGACTGCGAGGCCGTTGGTGACTTGTTCGAGGATGACGGACTGCGGACCGTCGGCGACGGCGGAGTCGATCTCGACGCCGCGGTTGATGGGGCCGGGGTGCATGATGAGCGCGTCCTTCTTGATGTACCGGAGCGTTTCCGGGTGTATGCCAAAGAAGCGGGAGTATTCGCCGAGGCTGGGGAAGTAGCCGCGCTGCTGGCGTTCGAGCTGGATGCGGAGCAGGTTGATGACGTCGGCTTCGGCGAGGGCGTCCTTCAGGTTGTGGCAGACGCGGACGCCGATCTGCTCGAATTCGCGAGGGACGAGCGTGGCAGGCCCGGCGAAGGTGACGTTCGCGCCGAGCTTGATGAGCCCCCAGGCGTTGCTGCGCGCGACGCGGCTGTGGAGGATGTCGCCGACGATGACCACGTTCAGGCCCTCGATGCGGCCTTTCTTCTCGCGCATGGTGAAGATGTCGAGGAGTGCCTGCGTCGGATGGCTGTGCGCGCCGTCGCCCGCGTTCACCACGCCCATGTTGAGCTCGCGGGCGAGGAAGTTCGGGGCGCCGGTGGCCTGGTGGCGGATGACTACAATGTCGGCCTGGAGCGCCTGGATGTTCTTGAGCGTGTCAAGCAGGGTCTCGCCCTTGCGGAAACTGCTCACGTCGGCGTTCATGTTGATGATGTCGGCGCTGAGGCGCTGTTCGGCGAGCTCGAAGGAAACGCGGGTGCGCGTACTCGGCTCCACGAAGAGGTTCACCACGGTGCGGCCGCGGAGCGCAGGCACTTTCTTGACGTTCCGCTGGGAGACCTTTTTGAACTCTTCGGCAGTGTTCAGGATGTGGAGTATCTCGTCCCTGGAGAGGTCGTAGAGAGACAGCAGATCCTTTTTCGTCCATTGAAAATCCATATCGGGGGGTCCTTATTGTTTTTTGACCTTGAAAACGCTGTCGGTGCCGTTGCATTCCACCCAGTCCATGCAGACGCGCCATTCTGGGCCGACCGAGACCTTCATCCCGACGTAGTCGGCGTGGATGGGGAACTCGCGGCCGCCGCGGTCGATGAGGGCGGCGAGGCGGATCTGGCCGGGGCGTCCGAAATCGGTGAGGGCGTCGAGCGCGGCGCGGACGCTTCGTCCGCTCTGGAGCACGTCGTCGGCGAGGATGATGATCTTGTCGTTGATGTCGAACGGGATCTCGGTCTCCCGGATCATGGGGAGCGTCTTCCGTTTGCCGATGTCGTCGCGGTACATGGAAATGTCGAGCGTACCGACCTCAATTTCGCGTCCCGTGCGCTCGCGGATGCTGCGCGCGATGCGTTTTGCGAGGGGGACGCCGCCCGCCTGGATGCCGATCAGTGCGACCGATTCCGGCGGATCGTTCGCGATGTGCTCGCAGATGGCCTCCGAGATCGTCTCGATGGCCTCCGAGATGCAGTCGCCTTCGAACATGGTTTCGTGTTCAGATTCGTAGTCGTTCATGCGTGTATTTTCCTGTTCGATGCTGGTGGCCGCGGCCCCGGAATCGGGGCGCACGGGATGTGCGTGTCCGTGCGCGGGCGAAATGCGCGCGCGAAGATCGGCCTTTTTACAATAGCGCGTATTCGGCAAATATTCCAGTTGAGATTTCATTTTTTCCGTAAAAAAAAAGGCCGGAAACTTGATTTTGCATCGAAGCGGGGATATAATAATAAGAAAGCCGCTTGTCCGGGGTTCGTCCGGATGATGCCGGCCCCCCAAATCCACGACACCGAAACAGGAGTTTTTGAAGTCATGCTTCGTTTCCGTTCCATTTTGTTCGCCGCCGTGCTCGCGGCGTCCGCGCCGTTCATCGTCGACGCGCAGACATCCGGCGCCGAGGCGTCGGCGGCGCCCGCGGCTGTTTCTTCCGGGAAGCTCACCGCCGTGCCGTTCCGCGCCGGCACGATCCTTTCCGCCGAGATTTGCAAACAGAAACCGTCATTTGACGTCGAATCCGAGTTCGACAAGCCCGCGATCGAGAATCCCGCGTGGATCGAGCTGATCGTGAAGCTGGACAACGGACGCAGCCTCAGCCGGTTCGACTACGAGATCGTCGGCAAAAACGGCACCTATCCGTGCTTCGCGGTCGCCGAGGGCGCTGACGGGTATTCCTCCGACGTCGAGAAATGGATCATCAAGACGTCGTCCCAGTTGAAATACTACCGGCTGCTCTTCCCCGTGAGGCAGGACGAGATCGCCGCGGCGAAAAAAGGACTCCTGCCCGTCACGCTGAGGGTGAAACTCTTCGAAACCTCGCTCGCCCCCGCCTCGTTCCAGGTGCGCGTGATGCCCGACGGGAAAAACTTCACCCGTGTGTCGTCCGTCCGCCCGGAAGGCATCTGCAACATGACTTATGAGGAGGCGTTCGAGTCCGGCAACTGAGCCGGAACCGCGACCTCGCATCTGAAAAAAGCTTCCCGTCCGCGAGCGAATCCGGAGGGAAGCTTTTTCTGTGTCCTGAACAGAGGAAAGGCGGATTATTTTTTCGCTGCCTTGTCCTCTTCGGCCCAGCAGTCGAAACACCCTTGGATGAAGTCGATGGTCTTCTGGTGCGTCTCGTGGCTGTTCTGGGCGACCTCCATGGCGGGTCCGAACTCGAACCGGACGGGGCGCTCGGGGTGGAGCGGGCCCATGTCGCGCAGGTATTTGCCGGTGGAGAGGAAATCGGTCTTCAGCGCCATGGGGAGGACCGGGACGCCCGCGGATTTCGCGAGCTTGATGCCGATGGTGTTGAACTGCGAGGGGTCGAACGTGTCCGTGCGCGTGGACTGGGGAAAGACGATCATGGAGATGCCCGATTCAAGCATCTTTTTGCCCTCGGTGAGGACGGTCTTAAGGTCTTCGCGGGCGTTGGTGCGGCCGACCGGGATCGCGTGGAACGACAGCAGGATATGGCGGAAGAACGGCACATCGAGCAGGGATTTCTTCACGACGAACGAGAAGTCGATATACTCGCGGATGATCGCGTGGAGCACGGCCGTCTCCAGCAGGCTCATGTGGTTGCCCACGATCACGACCGGCTTGCCGCCGAGCTCGCGCAGATGGTTGAGGCCGCGGATGTGGATGCGGCCGCCGCAGCGTTCGATCAGGCGGATGTTGCGGGAGGAATACATGATCTGGCCTTCCTTGTCGAGTTTGCCGTGCGAGGCGGTGTTGCCGCACTGGATGAACGTCATGAAGTTGCTCTGATAGAAGTACCAGCGGCTGTGAAGCCAGAGGTGGAACGCGAGGGAACAGCGGTTGGACTCGGGCGTATCGTAACTGTCCATGCCGTCGAAGAGATAATGGGACATTTCGGGACCGTGTGTGTGGTGAATGTTTGTGCTCGCGGCGTCCGTTCCGAGGCGACCTCCGGAAAAGACGCAAAACTACTTCAATAATTTACATCGTGAACGCCTGTTCTTCAAGCGGAAAAAGGCTCCGGCGCGCGTCTTTTCCGATATTTTTTCCGCGCGCGGTTTTTTTTTACATTTTTTTGCCGTTTCGGGCGGTTTCGCGTTTGAATGCCGCGAGAAACGTGATACATTGTATACTCACTTTGTCATACGGTTGATTGCACCATACATTCGCATCGTTTTCCGGGACACGTCCTCCGTAATCAACTGCCGAACCTGAATCCGTCCGGAGCCGCGCAAACGGCTTCGGCTGTCTGTCACGCCGCGCCGCCGAACCGAACGGCACGGCACAACAAATTCAACTGGAAGGACACGGCAAGCATGCTGAAGGATGTGTACGATTACTACAGTCACGACGACTGGGCATTGATGAAAGCGGAGATCGACCGCCGGGAGACGCCGTTCCTGGTCGTCAACCTGAACATCATCCGCCGCAACTACGAGGCGCTCCGCAATCTGTACCCGTTCGCGCATATCTATTACGCCGTGAAGGCGAACCCGGCGCCGGAGGTCCTGACGATCCTGCGCGACATGGGCTCCTGCTTCGACATCGCGTCCGTCTACGAACTCGACCAGATCCTCGCGCTCGGCGTCTCGCCCGACCGCATCAGCTACGGCAACACCATCAAGAAGGCGCGCGACATCGCCTACGCCTACGGCAAGGGCGTCCGGCTCTTCACGACCGACAGCGAATCCGACATCCGCAACCTCGCACAGTACGCGCCGGGCTCGCGCGTGGCGTGCCGCATCCTGACCGAAGGCGGCGAGACGGCGGAATGGCCTCTGTCGCGCAAGTTCGGCTGCCATCCCGACCTGGCGATCGACCTGATCGTGCTCGCGAAGGAGCTCGGCCTGAATCCGTGCGGCGTGTCGTTCCACGTCGGCTCCCAGCAGCGCGACATCGGCGCGTGGGACTCCGCGATCTCGAAGGTCCGCTACATCTTCGACTACCTCGTGGAACACGGCGTCAACCTCAACCTCGTGAACATGGGCGGCGGCTTCCCGGTCAAGTACATCTCGAAGACCAGCAGTCCGCGCGTCTATGCCGAGGAGATCACGCGCTACCTGAACGAGGACTTCCCGAACGGACTGCCCGAGGTCATCCTGGAACCGGGGCGTTCGCTCGTCGCGGAGTCCGGCGTGCTCGTGACCGAGGTCGTGCTCGTCTCGAAGAAATCCAACGTCGGCGTCGACAAGTGGGTCTACCTCGACACCGGTCTCTTCAACGGCCTCATCGAGACCATCGGCGAGAGCATCAAGTATCCGCTCTACAGCGACGCCGAGGGCAAGCCGTCCGACAACTTCGTGATCGCCGGCCCCACGTGCGACAGCCAGGACATCATGTACGAGAAATTCCGCAACGCGCTCCCGAGCGGGATTAAGCCCGGCGACCGCATCTACTGGCTCACGACCGGAGCCTATACGGCGAGCTACTGCGCCGTCTGCTTCAACGGCTTCCCGCCGCTGAAGACGTATTTCGTGAAGTAAAACCGACTTCCGAACCGTTTGTTCGTCCCGTATCCGTGATCGTCCGGGTACGGGATTGTTTGTTGTTAGCGGCGATGACCAAATCCATACGGGTCTGCTGTTCCTCAATTTCAGCGGCGTTAGCCGGATCGGCAAAATAAGCGTTCCGTTCCGCCTCGGCGGGATCGGTCCCCGCGGTCACGACCTGAATGTCCGCCAGAAGTTCTGCGTCAGTATAGCGTTTTTTCATTTGATTGCTCCCGAATGTTTACCTTGGCATTTACCTGCGATGAACCTTTTTCAACGCGGCGGAAATGGAGTCCGCGGGAGGCGGTTCGTCGGCGGATTCCGGTTTCCGCGAATCCTGCGCGGATTCGGGCGCGGACTGTACCGTCGCCGCCGTAGCTGGACGCGAGACTTTTTTTCGTTTGCGCGGGAGCCTGACGCCGGACTTCGGCCCGGAATCGGACGCGGATTCATTCCCCCCGGCGTCCTCGGCTTTCTTCTTTGCAACGAAGAAGCGTCCGATCAGCAGGAAACGGCGTTCGGCGATCTCGAAGAGGAACAGCAGGATCGCGGCGAGGCAGAAGAGGGGGGTGAGCGGGAACGCGCGGAGGCGTTTCGGAATGTCGTTCCAGATCTCCTCGACGGCGATGCGTTCGTGTCCGCCGCATGCCCGGAGCAGTTCGGCGAGTTCGCGTCCGGATGCCTGGCCCGGATTGAATTCGGGCGAATACGGCAGTTCGACCGGGACGAGCGGATGCGGGCGCGTGGTGTCCCACTGGATGGAGCCGAGGACGACGTTTCCGCCCTGGAGCGGGACCTCGGAGACGAGGCGGTCGGGACCGTCCCACGCGAGCGGATACTTGCGCGTTTCGGTGCGTCCGGAATCGTCGCAGAAGACCGCCGTGAGGACGGGCGTGTTGCGGAACGGGTCGGAGGTGCGTGCAGGGTCGAGTTCGAGCGCGGCGTAGTGGCTGCCGTTTCGGATCTCCTGCGTGATCATGTAGTCCGCGCCCTCGTCGTCGGACGCGGTCATCCACGTGACGAGCGAGGTCAGGAACGGCGCGGCGCCGGGATCCTGCGCGAACGGCCCGGTGTAGCGTCCGTCGGCCTCGGCGCAGAACGCCACGACGCGGCCGAGTCCGTATGTGCCGGTGGCGGCGAGCGGCGCGCGGTCCTCGTCGTCGGTGACGAGCACGGCGTCGCATCCGGGGCGCAGATAGGTGAGGTTGCAGCCGTTGAAATCGTACATGCGCGAGAATTTGTTTGCGCCGGGGAGGACCGTCGCGGCTGGCTGGAGCGTGGCGCGGACGGGGTCGGACAGGAACGTGCTGCGGACCATGACGAAGGTGTCTTCGGCGAAGATGCGCGGGAGTTCCTCGGCCTTGTCTGTGAAATGTGCGAGGCCGCTGCCGCGTTTCGCGACGTCCATGAGGAACGCCGCGTCGCAGTCGGATTTCGTGCCGAGCCCGACGACGCTGACCGTGATGCCCTTCGATTCCGCCGTGCCGAGCAGGGAGACGTAGGCGCCGGGCTCCTCGGCGTCGGAGGCGTCGGCGAAGAGGATGATGTGGCGGGACGGGATGTCCGATTTCTCGAGCATCTCGAACGCCGCCTTCAGGCCGGTGTAGGTGAAGATGCCGCCGCCCATGGACTCGATCGAACGGATCTTGCCCGCGCGGTTGCGGACGTCGGAGACCGGGGCGAGGTTCACGACCGTGTGCGGCGAGCTGTCGACCGCGATCACGCCGAGGTGGTCGAAGTCGGACAGCAGGTTCAGCACCTCGACCGTGGCGGTGTTCGCCAGCGACATCTTGCTGATGCCCTTGGAATTCGTCATGGACATACTGCCGGAGCGGTCCAGCACCACCACGACCGCGTTCGTGCCCTTGCGGACCTCGTTGCGCTGTTCGAGCGTGACCGGGAGCACGTCCTCGATCTCGCTGCGGTAGTAGCCGCCGAGCGCGTAGGAGGACTTGCCGCCGGTCATCATGAACCCGATCGACCCGGCGGAGACGAGCCCCCTCAGACGGGCGAGCGATTCCATGCCGAACGCCGACGCCTTCACGTTCTCGAAGATCACGCCGGAGACGCCGCCCAGCACCTCGGGCGCGAGCGCGGCAGACGACGGCTCCATCACCTTGACGTCCATCCCGGCCTCGCGGAGGATGCGCGCGAGGTTCTTCGTGGGGGACGCGGTCACGAGCAGAACGGGCTTGCGGCCCTCGATGGAGACGATGCGGCGGACACGGTTGTTCTCCGGGACCGGATCGGCGGGCGTGTCGGGCGGGAGCACGAGCTCGACTTCGTAGTTTGCCGTGCCGGGCGAATCGGTCTTGTCGCGCCAGGAGACGGTCGTGACGCCACGGCGCAGGCGGACCTCCCGCGTGAGCCACGCACCACCGTTCTTGCGGATGCGGCAGACGGCGGTGCCGGAAGACTGCGCATAGAGGCGGGCGGAAACGGTGTAGATCACGCCGGGCGCGGCGCGGAGAGGCGCGTCGACGGACAGGATCGCGGCGTCGTCGGCGGAACTGCGCGAGAGCAGACGGTAATCGACCGCGACGCCCCGTGTGGCGGCGGCAGCGGCGGACGCGGCGACGGGATTGCCCGTGGTGTGGAGGCCGTCGGAAAGCAGCAGGATGCGTCCGGAGGCGTCGGACGGGATCAGCTCCAGCGCGGTGTCGATCGCTCCGGCGATGTCCGTGGCGTGCGGCTCGGCGGGGGCGGTCTGGAGGCCCGTGAACGCCGGGGAATCCGGCAGTTTCTCCACGAAGGACGTCCCGGCGAACGAGATCACGCTCAGCTTCGAGCTGTCGGGCGCGGCGTGTTCCAGACGGCGGATCAGCGAATCCATCTCCTGGCGCGCGCCGTCCGGCATGGATCGGCTCCGGTCGGCAAGCACGACGAGCGTGCCGGTGCGTTCGGGCAGACGGACCGAGATGCCCGCCATCGCCGCCGCGACCATGACGTATATGAGGACGCGGATGAGATTCAGGACGCGGGTCGGGAGCCTGCGGAACGTGAAGAGGGACAGCAGCGGCAGCAGGACCAGGAACGCGGCGGGCTGCCAGATCAGGATGTAGTTCAGCATGGGCCGCCTCCTTTGCGCGTGAGGACGAGGTGGTGCGCCGCGAGGAGCAGCGCGGCGAGCAGCAGGAACGCCCACGCCATCGGACGGAGCATCCAGAACGGCATGACCGCGAGCTTGTCGGCGTCGCGGCGGAACGGTCCCGCGCCGGAGAGGTCGGATTCCTCCGCGCTCAGGCCCATCACGCTCGCGGACCACTTGTCGGCACCGGATTCGAGTTTCCACACGCCGTGGAGCATGGGCCGGAAATCCGCCTGTCCGCGCATCGCCCGGATCTCTGCGGATTTGCCGTCGGGCCGGACCGTGGTCAGCGACTGCGCGCCGCGCGGCAGGCGCACCTGGAGAAGTTCGCCGGAACGCAGATTCGTGCGTGCCGGGCCGAAACGCTCCGTGCGGACGGTCTGCGCGAGGTTCTGGAAGAAGACCGGCCAGAAGGGATGGTGCGTGATGTTCGAGCGCGCGGGGTCGAGGTTCAGGAAGATTTCGCGGTCGCGGTTCAGGTTCTGGCGTGTGGAGAGCACCGGCACGTCGCCGCTCCGCAGAAGCGTCTGGCCGGGCAGATCGTCCGCGCTGACCGCCCACTGGAGCGAGTCGAGCGGGAGCCCGCGCGAGAGAACGGCGGAGTTTTCGGGCGAAAGCGGTCCGGACGCCGAGGGTGCGGAATCTTCAGGTTGATTGTCCTGAGGCTGATTCGCGGCTGTTTCGGATTGATTCGCGGGCGTCGTTTTCTTCTTCGGAGAAGCGAGCCAGAAGAGATGCACGGGGGAGGGGCTTTCGGCTTCAGCGGGGAGGATGTCGAGGTCGGGCGTCTCGCCCGTGAGCACGGGCCGGAACGCCGGATTGCCGTTCAGGACGCGTTCGAGCGCGGACCGTGCGGCGGCGGGGAGCCCGGTGGCGACGCGGTACGAGACCGGGGAATCGTCCTCGGCCTCCAGCACGACCTCGTCGTCGCAGAGCAGGGCGTTTGCGGACGCGTCGGCGTTTTCGAGCCGGACCGTGACTGCTTCATGCGCAGCGGCTTCTGGCACGGCCAGCACGATGCGGCGCGTTTCCTTCGGCGCGAGGCGGACTTGCGTTTTCAGCGCGCCGGGTTCGAGCACGAGCACGGCGTCAAGCGGGAGCGCGGAAAAGTTCGCCGCCTCGATCAGGATGCGTCCGGCGGTGCGGCGCGCGTTCACGATGGCGGAATTGCCCAGCGGTGCGCCCGCGGAATAACATGTGGTATCCGGCGCGAGCTCAATCGCGGGCTTCCGGTCGGTCACGATCAGGAGCTGGCAGCCGCGCGCCATGCGCCGGGCGAGGGCGGCGGCAGCGGCGAGTTCGGACGAGGCCGCCTGTCCGGTCCAGAACGATCCGAAATCCGTCCGTCCGTTGCTGTCCGAGGCGAGCACGGGGGATTCGGCGGCGACGATCCACAGGACGCGGCGGTCGGGCAGGGCGCGAATCTCGCTTTTGACGAACTCCGCGCCGGATTCGAGCGGGGACCTGCCGCCGGGGACTTTCGCCTGCATGGATATGGAGTCGTCGAGGATCACGGCGAGCGGCGGGAACGTCTCCGGCGTGGAGACGAACGGCGCGGCGAGCGCGGCGGTCAGGAGCAGCAGCGCGGCGAGTTCGAGGTAGAAGATCGCGGGCGGGAACCGGAAGTTGATGCGCGTGCCGCTGTGCGGCGACGCCTGCGGACGGTCCCACAGGAAGATCGCGGGCACGATGCGGACTTTCGAGCGGCGGTGCAGGAGGTAGAGCAAGAGCAGGACCAGCGCGACCGGCACGGCGCACCACAGGAGCAGATTATGTTCGAATCCGAAAAAGAAGTCGTTCATTTGAGCAGCCCCGCGTGGAAAAGTTCGTCGGGACGGATCTCCGGGCAGAAATCCGCGGCGGAAAGCGGCAGGAGCAGGACGCCCCGCGACATCGCGGCGGCCGCCCACATGGCGCGGTGGTTTTCGAGGCGTTCGTGGTAACGCGCCAGCGCACCTTCGTCAAGCACGAGTTCGCGTTCTTCTCCGGTCTCCGCGTCGACCAGCAGCACGTTCGCGTCCGGCTCCGGTTCGAGTTCAAACGGGTCCAGCACCATCACGACCACGGCGCGCTTGGCTCCGTCGGCGAGGCGCGACAGCACTGGCGCGGGATCGTCCGGCCCCATGAGATCGGTCACGAGGATGCGGATGCCGCGCCGGAAGAACTGGCCGGAGAACGAGGCGGGATTCGCCGAGGGGCTGAACGGCGTTTCGAAGGGCGGGAAGTCCCAGAGGAGCGGCGAGGCGGGCGCGGGGTCCTTGCGGAACGTGTCGGCGGCGTGCCAGAGGTTCAGGGAGAACCCGGAGTTCGCGGCGGCTGTCGTGAAGATCGCGGCGAGCGAGATCGCCGCGGACGCCTTGCGTTCGGTCGACGCCATGGACGCCGAATGGTCCAGGATCACATCGCAGCGCGGGTCGATCTCCTCCGAAAACAGCTTGATCATGAGCTGTTCGCTCCGGGCGTACACGCGCCAGTCGATGCGCCGCAGGTCGTCGCCGGGACGGTACTCGCGGTACTCGGAGAATTCCAGCGCGTTGCCCGTGCGGCGTCCGACGCGGCGTCCGTCGATGCCGGACACCTGCGCGGGGGCGGTCAGCTCTACGCCTCCGGTCGCGGCGAGGGCGCGTTCGACCGCGTCGGCGAAATACGGTATTGCTGCTGCGGGCGCGTTCATGATGCGCTGTTCTCCTGTTTCGCGGCCGGGGGAACGGTCTCGCTCGGCGCGCACCGTTTCGCCATGATGAACGCGAAGATGGACCCGAGATAAAAGATGATTCCGGCGCTTTCCATCGCGATGACCAGGGGGATGAAGATAAGGGAGATCATGCAGATCCGGTTGAACGGGACATGGGATTCCCACGGGTCCATGATGAAATGCTTCTGCTTGAACATGAGGCCGATGTGCATGATGGTCCAGACCTGCATCGCCCTCATCGAGACGGTATGCACCGCGACGGTGGAAAGTCTCCGCAGCGCCGCCGGATCGTCGTGAAAAAGCTTCGCGTTATCATCAAGGTAAAGATGATGGAAAGTCCAGGTCCCGATGACGAGGAAGAGGATCTCGAGCGCGACGATCGGGAGCAGCGACCACGCCGAGGCGGGATCGAACAGGTTTCGCAGGAACGGCGTCTGTTCCGTGCGGCTCCGGCGGAGCAGCGCCGCCTGCTGCGAGGTGAAGGAGACCGACGAGACCAGCAGGCCGGAGATGCAGACGGCAAGTCCCCAGGAGGAAAACGCATGAAGGAACGTGTAGAGGGCAAAAATGCCGTCCTTGCCTGTCCGCATGATGTTGTCGAGCTTGCCGAGGAAAACGAGGATGTCTTCCGCGATCAGCGCCGCGAAGAAAAACCCGATCACCGAATACAGCAGGGTGCGGATCCGTTTCGCGGTCTTCCCCAGCCCGAATTCGTTCGTGTCGGCGGCGGCGAGCGGGAAATAGACCATGGCGAACGCGTACGTCGGGATCAGCGCCGCCGTCATGGCGATCCACAGGAGGAGGGTGTTATCCTTCTTGGAGATGTTGAGCAGTCCGGACATGCCGCCGACGAAATGCGCCAGCGCCAGTGCGCCGACCCCGATCATCACCATCAGGGAATCCATCCGGAAGCAGAAAAACTGCATGACGAAGAACAGCGACAGGGTCAGCAGGAACAGGACCGCCGAGAAGATCGCGCCGGACCCCGTCACGGCGGCCCACGGCGAACCCGAGAACACGGCGTAGCAGATCATCAGCACGACCGACGCGACGATGCATGGGAGCATCTGGAGCGCGAACTTGCGCCAGGTGAAGAACAGGCTCTGGAGCGCGCCACGCACGAGGCCTCTGTTCGTGGTGTAGCGCACCAGATGCGCCAGCAGGGGCGGCTCCTTCGCGCGCGAGGTCATGAGGCCCCGGTTTTTCGTGCGAAGCCTGAACGCGGCGCAGACCATGATCGCCGGCGCGAGCAGGATGAGCGGGATCAGGATCTGGATCGACGACATCGACAGGAAACTCAGGAGGTCTTCGACCGGATTGTGTTTCGAACGGGAAAAAAGCAGGACCCTCACGAGGACCAGCGCGATCATGCCGAAGAAATAGAGCTGGAACAGAAGCGCGAGCCATTTCAGGTATTTGAGCTTGAGCGCGGCGCGTTTCTGGTAAATGTGCCGGTAGTAATAATAAAAGATGTTCCAGTCGGACGTGTCGCAGTGCTCGGTGTCCAGATCGCGGTCGGTCCAGGCGTCGAGATACTTCCCGAAGAGACCTTTCTCCTTTTTGGGGGGAGCGGTCTCCGGCGCGGGCGCGTCCGTGCGCGGCGGTTCCGTCCGTGGCGGTTCCGTCCGGGGCGCTTCGACCCGCGGGATCATGTCCTGTGGTGTTTCCGGGTTCATTTGCCGAGCATGTCCTTGGTGGGCGGTTTGACCTCGATGTCGGGGCGGCGGTGCTGACGGAACGTCTTGAAGAGGAACGGCGACATGGCCAGGAGGAGGACGCCTGCGACGGCCACGGACGCTGCGAGCGCATAGTAGCAGTGCCAGCTGGTCCGGGAGGATTCAAAGGCCTCCACGAAACAGTAGAGATGGGAGACCTCCATGCAGGAGACGCGGAGGGGCATCGGGATCGACCCCCCGAATCTCGATCCGAAGTCCAGTCCTTCCCAGAGCGTGAGCGGGATCCAGCCGAGTAGGTTTCCGGCGATCTCGAGAATGATCATCCACGCCAGCGCCGGGATGCGCAGTTTGACGATGCGGCTCAGCAGGAGCGACAGGAGCGCGTAGACGAAGAAGGAAACGGGGATGGCCATGATGCCGCAGATCGTGGACCTTTCGGAGTTCGAAAGTTTGCTGAACGGGAGCGTCGCGATCGGGGCCGCGAGGACCGGGAGGACCAGGAGCAGGGTCCCGGCGAACCCGGACGAGAAGAGGAAATGCACGAAGCGTCCGAGGCTTCCGCGCGGGCACTTCATGTACACGCGGAGGCTGTCCATCGGCGGCTCGCAGACCGCGATCAGCGTCATCGCCACGGCGGCGCAGGCGCAGAAGATGAATTCGATAACGAAATAGACGTCGCGTGTGAAACCGGTGTTGCGGAAAGCGATGTAGTACGGCAGGATCAGGAGGAACGCGATGGCGGGCATGGCGAAGAGGTAGACTTTCACCGGGCAGAATCGGTTGGACTTCGGCGGGGAGATCACCGCGAGCGAGAGGAGGAAGAGCAGGACGCCGAGCAGGAACGCGATCTCGTATTCGACGAGGACGGCGATCCAGAAATCGGAATCCAGTCCGCCCCGGCTCATGAGGTCGTCGATGATTTCGATCGAGGCGACGAGCAGGAACACCGTGGAGCAGGCGAGCGCGAAGAAGAAAATGCCCGTGATCCATTTGTTGCCGAACGCCCCGGCGAAGATGCCCGCGAGCGTGTAGATCATAAGGACCGGGAAGATGCAGAGCGTGAAGAGCAGGGACGCCGCCGAGAGCCCGCGCATGAAGTACGCGGCCGTCAGGAACGGCAGGAGCAGGGAGAAGATGCACAGGATCATGACCATCGCGCCTTCGAGCTTGCCCCAGATGATCGACGACGGCCTGAGCGTGGTCAGCATGGAGTAGTTCAGCTCCTTGTCGGAGCGTTCCTCCGCGAAGCGCTGCTGCGCGCCCGCCGCGCAGATGATGACGGAGAGCACGGACCCGGCGAGGATGATGAGCAGGAAGAAGCCCACGCCGGAGGAGTCGTACGCGTCGAACTGCATGGCGGAGGAGAAGAAGAGCGTGCAGATGAACTGGACGAGGAGCAGGACGCCCATGAAGATGATCATGCGGCGGTTCTGGAAATACTGGCGCATCTCCTTGATGAAGACCGGATTGACGGATTCGGCGATGCCGGAGAAGAGTTTGCTGAACATGACCGCGTCTCCTTACTGGACCTTGCCCTGCGTGATCTTCATGAACAGCTCCTCCAGGCCCATCTGGTTCCGGTTGAACGACAGGACCGTGAGCCCGGCGGCGAAGACGGTGCCGACGACGCGCGAGACCTCGGCGTCGTTGCCCTCGATGATCGCGTGGACTTCGTCGTCGTCGAACAGGTCCACGGAGCGCGTGAGCGGGTGTTCGAGGAGTTTCAGCCGGACGGGTTCCGCCTCGCCGCGCGGCGTCTTGAGCGTCACGCTGACGCCCTTCGGCGCGGTCTGCGGCGCGGATGCGGCCTGCTGTTCCGGGGACGTGCCGGACAGGTCGGCGGATTCGCCGGACTGCGCCTGTGCCGGGGCGGGGGCTCCGCCGTTGACCTGCGCGAGCAGATCGTTGAGCGTGCCGGCGGACAGGAGTTTGCCCTGTTCGATGATGACCGCGCCGTCGCAGATGTCCTGCAGTTCGGACAGGATGTGGCTGCTCAGGAAGATCGCCTTCTTCTGTTCGGCGAGGATCTTCAGGAGCGTGCGGAGTTCGTGGCGCGCCCGGGGGTCGAGACCGGCCGCCGGTTCGTCCATGATGAGCACCTTCGGGTTGTGGATCAGGGCGCGCGCGAGGCTGACGCGCTGCTTCATGCCCTTGGAGAGCGCGAAGAGGAACTTCGTGCGGAGTTCGCCGAGGTTGGTGAACTCCACGATGTCGTTCAGCGCGCGCGTGCGCTCCGCGCCCTTCAGGCCGAAACTGCGCGCGAAGAAGTCGAGGTATTCCCAGACCTGGATGTCCTTGTAGCCGGGCAGGGAGTCGGGCATGTAGCCGACCACGCGGCGGACCGCCTCCGGGTAGAGCGTGGCGGAAACGCCGTCGTAGAGGACGTCGCCGGACGTGGCGAGGTCGAGCGTGGCCATGATGCGGATCGTGGTGGTCTTGCCCGCGCCGTTCGGGCCGATGAAGCCGAAGATGTTGCCGTCTTCGAACGAGAAGGAGATATCATTGACGGCGACGGTCTTGCCGAAAACGCGCGTGAGATTGCGGACTTCAGTTTTCATGTGCGGACTCCTGAAGGGTGAACGTGCCGGCGACGATGTGGCGGGCACGGAAGGAAACGGGGGAGCAGCCGGGGTCATAGAACATCGGACGGTCGGTTTCCGCGATGTACATGCCGGGGGAAAGACAGCCCGCGAGCGGGGAGAGACCGTCGTTTCCGGCGGGGGCGGACGCGAGCGCGTTCCTGATCAGGTCCGCCCGCTTCCCGCCGAAGGTGTATTGCGTGCCGCGCCGGGCGGTGTTGCCGTCCGGACTGTCCTCGGGCGATTTTTCATACAGCCAGGCGAAAAGAGCATGGAACATCCGGTCGCGTTCGACGGTGAAGATGTCGCCGCCCAGACTGCCGAATTTGTCGGGCAGCGCGAGGTCGAAGGCGCCGGCCGCCATGCCGGTGAACGGTTTCAGTTCGGCGGACGCGCCCGGCTGGATCATGTCGTCCGGCGGGAGCCAGTATTCGCCGTCCGGGGTCCGCATGGCGAGGAGCCTGACCGGCGCGCCGAGGCCGTTCATGACGGTGAGCGTGCCGGCGGCGGTACGGGAGACCCTGAGCTGTTCGAGGCGTTTTTCCGCGCGGGAGACGCCGTAGATCAGCGGGACGCGCGCCTGGTTCGCGCCGGTCACGACCTGGTCGCGTCCGAGCGAGACGTCGAGGCTTTTCGCGTTGGCGAACGACACGGTGTCGATGGGGTCGAAGACGAGCCTGCGGACGGGGACGGGCGCGTAGAGGTTCACTGCGGCGCGCGTGTATGCCATGCTTTCCTGCTGGTCGAGGAAGGTCATGCCGACGGCGGACGCGCGGGAGAACCAGCCCTCGAAGAGCGTGACGAAGAGGATCACGATCCCGACGAAGACGAGGGAGATCACCGGGACGGTGAAGAGGAGCAGGAGCACGCTTTTCTTATGTTTGATGAGGTAGAAATAGTTGACCGGGCCGACGATGATGATGTACGCCAGCAGCGCGAGGATGACCACGGCGAACGACAGGTTCGGGATGTCGATGCAGGGCAGCATCTGGACGGCCACGGCGGGGCTTTCGAGGAAGATTTCCCGTGCTTTCAGGTAGTTGATCGTCTGCTGATTGGCTTTTGCTATGTTTTCGATCTCGGCGTCGCTTGTTCTGCGCGCGTAATACGGCTTTTCGTCCTCGCTGTCGGAATTCGAGGCGGCCGGACGGGGAGGCAGCGGATTGCGGAGACTGCTTTCGTCCAGCACGATGGTGCGTCCGAATCCGCGCGGCACGATGACCGGACGGCCGGGAAAGTCGGGTTCCGGTCGTGCATGGCGCGTTCGGCGTCGGGCGTGAACCTGTCAGTGGTCTTGCGGAACAGCATGTTCTTCGCCTGGTAGAACTGCGGGATCGCGGGCCACTGGATCGTGTCGGAGTCGGAGAACAGCAGTGTCGTGTCGGAATAGGAGGAACTGGAAACAGATGAATTGTGAAACGCAATGAGAATCGCCTGCACGAGCTGTTCGTTCGTGCTGAACGTGTTCGGCAGGGAGTAATAATTCCGTTTGATGTCTCCGGAATTGAAGATCCCGGCGGGCGGCCGGAACGGTCTTCTGTTGACGTAAATCTTCGGGTTCACGACCTCAATGCCGCGCGACATCTCCTGTGATGTATTTGTCGGGACGAAGAGCTGGATGGTCTGGACGGAACGGGCGGGGACCCGGCGCGAGGTCGAAACGGTCCGCATGGCTTCGTCGCGCCAGCTGTCGATCCGGAACGGCATGATGATGGAGACGTCGATGTCGTTGGCGGAGTCGTTGCGGACGGTGAACTCGCGGACGATCTGGTCGCCGGATGCGACGGAGATAAACGGCGAGGGCACGATGGAGATCGAGACCGGGCCGGACGAGGCGGAACTCAAGGCCATGCCGGAGGGATCCCGCGCCTCTTCCGGTTCTTCCTCGCCGGACTCCTGAGGACGGGGAGCGCCGGGGCCGCCGGCGATGCCGCCCGTGCCGGGGCTTCGGGTCGGGGCGATGACCGGGGCCTGGCTGGTCGCGAACGCGGACGCCGCGACGGGCAGCAGCAGGAGAAGCGCGGGCAGGAGCGCGCGCCGGAACGCCGTTGCAATGCGATGTGTCATGGTCGGTCCTCAATCCTTTCCGGCGTTGACGCCCTGCGGCCATTCGATGCCGGCGGGGTCGACTTTTTCGAGGAGGCGGGTGGAAAGCTCCACGGGCGTGATCTTGTCGAGCTTCGCCTGGTAGTTCAGGATGAGGCGGTGGTTCAGGACCGCGGGCGCCACGCTGCGGACGTCCTCGAACCCGACCGCGGGACGTCCGGCGATGAGCGCGGCGGCGCGTGAGGATTCGGCGAGGGCGATTGCGGCGCGGGGGGAGGGGCCATAGGTCACGAACTTCGTCACGTCCGGGATGGCGGCGGGGTTGCCGGGGTGTCCGGCGGCGACGATGCGCGCGATGTAGTTCGCGACGGATTCGCTGAGATAGACGCGGTCCATGGCGGCGAAGATCTCGCGGAGTTCTTCGGCGGCGAGCGTCCATTCCGGCTCCGGCGGTTCGCCGCGGCGGCGGTTCGCGATGATCTGCGTGAGGACGTCGGCGTCGACGCCCGCCACGTTGATCTTGAAGAGGAATCGGTCGAGCTGCGCCTCCGGGATCGGGTAGGTGCCTTCCAGCTCGATCGGGTTCTGCGAGGCGAGCACGAAGAACGGATCGGGCAGGGGACGCGTCTCGCCGAGGAGCGTCACGGCGTGTTCCTGCATGGCTTCGAGCATGGCGGACTGGGTCTTCGGCGACGCGCGGTTGATCTCGTCGGCGAGGAGGATGTTGGAGAAGATCGCGCCGGGCTGGAACTCCATCCTGCGGGAACCGTCGGGCATGACCTGCAGGATGCTGCCGCCGAGGATGTCGCTGGGGAGCAGGTCGGGCGTGAACTGGATGCGCTTGAACTCGAGGCGCATGAGCTTGCCGAGCGCCTTCACGAGCGCGGTCTTGCCGACGCCGGGGAGGCCTTCGAGCAGGACGTGGCCGCGGCTGAAAATGCCGATGAGGAGGAGCCTGTGGACCTCGTGCTGGCCGAGGAGGATCTTGTCGAGTTCGTCGAGGAGGCGCGCCGCCAGGCTGCTGACGCGGTTGAGTTCTTCGGGAGTCATCAGGGAGTTGGATTCGGTGTTCATCGCGGGAGTCTGCTCCATGTGGGTATGAAAAATGTTACGGTTGATCGTTCGAATTGCCGAAATAGCGCCGGACGGATTCGCGGTGCGAGGGGAGGATGCGCGTTTCGGCGTGTTCCGCGGGCTGGCCCGTTCCGGAAAGCTGTCCGGCCTTGGCGCGTTCGGCGGTCTCCTCGCCGGGCGTGGTGGCGAACTCCAGGATGGAGACGCTCTGCCCCGGCGTATTGTTATCGAGCACGAGATCGCGGCGTTCGTCGCCGACGTCCTGCGTTGCTCCGGTGAAGTAGAGGAGGGCGTCGCCTCGTCCGCGGGAGATGCCGCCGCTGCCGGGGGTGCCGTTTCCCTGTCCGGCGGCGTCGGAAAGCTCGGATGCGCCCGGCGCGTTTTCCTCCAGCCACTGCTGAAGCGATTCGGCGCTGTTCGCGTAATCGTCCGCGGTCGCGAGGCCGGTATCGCCGGAGCCGGAACCTTGGCCTTGTTGTCCTTGCTGACCTTGCCCTTGTCCTCCTTGCTGCCCCTGACCTTGCCCCTGCTGGCCTTGTCCTTGACCCTGACCTTGCCCCTGCTGTCCCTGACCGGACATCTGCTGCATCTGGTCGTTGCGGACCTGGGCGAGTTTTTCGAGGCGGTCGCGCAGACTCTGGGCGTTTCCGGCGAGCGAGTCGGCGAACGACTGAAGCTGATCCGGCGTCATGGACGAGGCTAGATTGTCCCCGCTCTGTTTCAGGAACTCCGCCAGCGCGGCATCGTCCGCGGCGAGCTGTTCGGCGAGCTGTTTGAGCTGTTCCAGCGCCTTGGTGCGGCCCTGCACGTCGGTCGGCAGGTTCGCGAGCGCGGAGGCGGTCTGCGACAGCTTCTGGAAATTGTCGGCGGAATGCTCCAGCGCGCGAGAGGCGTTGGCGGCGAGCGAATCGGTCAGCTCGCGGAGCGCTTCGATGCCCTCGAACGTCTTCGCCGGGGAAGTGCCGGAGCTGTTCTCCACGAGCTCCTCCAGTTCCTCCTTCGCCGCCTCGATCTCCTCCAGCGGGACCAGCGGTTCCTCTTCGAGGATCTTGAGCTTTTCCTCCAGCTCCTGCTGTTCCTCGTGAATGTCGAGCGTGCGCGGACCCGTCAGCCCGGCGCGGTCCGTATCGACCAGAAATGCCCCGGCGAAGAAGAGCGCCGCGGTGAGGAGCGCGGTCACGCGGGCGGCGGGAAACTCCATGCTCAGTTCGGGGGCGCGCGGGACCGGGATGTGCGACGCCCACGCGGAACAGTCCGTTTCGAGCGACGCCGCCAGGAATCCGCCGCAGTCCGCATGCGCGTCCAACCAGACCATGAGCTTGCGTTTCGGCGGCGTGAGGCGGACCGCCCGGAACAGAGCCGCGACCAGCGCGGCGGTCACGAGCATGACGGAGGTGAGGATCACGGCGTTGCGGGGCCATTCCGGGAACGCGAACCGCCACGCGAGCACGACGCCGCCCGCGAGGAAGAGCGCGGCGGCGCAGAACGCCGCGGATTCCCGAAGGAAAAGACGGCTTCGGATGCCGTTGTACAGCTCGTCGACGGGCTCGTTCAGCGCGCGCCCGGATGCCGCCGGAAAACTTGTCTGGTCCATGGCCTGGCCCCCATGTGCGGATAGTTCTGTTCGGTTTGAGGGAAAAAAGAGTCGATTGTCTTTTGTGTCATGAAATATACTCCCGCGCGCGTGAAAATTCAAGCCGTTAATCAAGAAAATGAACTATTTTTCCGAGGCAAAAACGAATGGAGTTTCCGCCGAATCCGCGCCGCGCCGCCGAATCCCGCTTGAAAAATGCCGCGCCGGATGTATATTTAAGCATGAAACGAATGCGGAAAAGCGGCCTGATGCGGCCGATCTCCGCACCTCAAACAACCCACACGGAGCAACGATGTTCAACGGGAAAAAAGTCGTCGTGGTCATGCCCGCCTACAACGCGGAAAAGACCCTCGAAAAGACCTTCCGCGAGGTCGCCGCGCAGCCGTTCGTCGACCAGGTCGTGATCGTGGACGACGCCAGCAGCGACGACACGTGGGCGGCGGCGTCCCGCATCGAAGGCGCCGTGACCTTCCGTCTCCCGCACAACACCGGTTACGGCGGCAACCAGAAACAGTGCTACAGGCTCGCGCTCGAACACGGCGCGGACATCGTGATCATGGTGCATCCGGACTACCAGTACACGCCGCTGCTCATTCCGGCGATGGCGGCGATGATCGGCAACGGCCTGTACCACTGCACGCTCGGTTCGCGCATCCTCGGCGGATGCGCCCTGCGCGGCGGCATGCCCCTATACAAATACGTCTCGAACCGTTTCCTCACGTTCGCGGAAAACGTGCTCATGGGGCAGAAGCTCTCCGAGTATCACACCGGCTACCGCGGATTCTCGCGCGAACTGCTCGAATCGCTCGACCTGAGCGGCAATTCCGACGACTTCATCTTCGACAACGAAATGCTCGCGCAGATCGCATGGACCGGAGCCGTGATCGCCGAGGTCTCGTGCCCGACCAAGTATTTCGAGGAGGCGTCGAGCATCTCGTTCCGGCGGAGCGTGAAGTACGGATTCGGCTGTCTTGCGGTCGCGTTCCGGTACTGTCTGGCGCGCACCGGACTCGCGAAATGGCGTCTGCTGAATCCCGCGACCCGCGGGAAATTTGCGCCAGAGATGTTGAAAAAATCGCTCTGACGCAACGTGTTGCAAAAAAATCCTGAAAAAAGATCGTTTTCGGGGTTGATTTTTCTTGATTTGGAGTTATTGTAAAGTTGTAGCGATTACAAATCCGGTGTTTCCCCCTTCATCGGATCGGCATTCTCCCTAACCAAACCCCAACCCACCTCATGCGCCGCCCGGCGCGTGAAAGAAAGGACCCTCATCATGAAGTACGTTTGCCAGGTCTGCGGCTATGTCCACGAAGGCGACAATCCCCCCGAATTCTGCCCCCAGTGCAAGGCTCCCGCCTCCAAGTTCGTCGCCAAGGACGACAAGGCCGACATGACGTTCGCCACCGTTCACAGCATCGGCGACGGCAAGGTCGACGACAAGGAGATCATGGACGGTCTCCACGCCAACTTCACCGGCGAATGCACCGAAGTCGGCATGTACCTCGCCATGAGCCGCGTCGCGGACCGCGAAGGCTATCCCGAGATCGCCGAAGCCTACAAGCGCATCGCGTTCGAAGAGGCCGAACACGCCGCCAAATTCGCCGAACTCCTCGGCGAAGTCGTCGCCCCCTGCACGAAGACCAACCTGACCAAGCGCGTGGAAGCCGAACACGGCGCATGCGCCGGCAAGTTCGAGATCGCGAAGAAGGCGAAACAGCTCGGTTTCGACGCCATCCACGACACCGTGCACGAAATGGCCAAGGACGAAGCGCGCCACGGCGCGGCGTTCGCCGGCCTCCTGAAACGCTATTTCAAAGACTGATCTTTTGAAGTAGGTCTTAGTTTTTTGTCTTGCCCGCATCCGTAACAGGGTGCGGGCCCTTCATTCAAACCTTTTTCCCCTTCTGCCGCCCGTGATGACACGCGAATCCAGCATCGAGATTCTGCGGAAGATCGGCGTGACGCCGTCGCCGCAGCGCACCGCGATCTACCATTTCCTGCGGACCCACGCGATCCATCCGACCGCCGAGACAATCTTCGAGGCCGTTCGGGCGGAACAGCCCACGCTGTCGCTCACGACCGTGTACAACACGCTGAAACTCCTCGCGGAAAAACATGCCGTGTGGGAGATCACGATCGAGGGCGGCGAACTCCGCTACGACGCCAATATGTGCGAGCACGGCCATTTCAAGTGCCTGCACTGCGGCGAAGTGTACGATCTTTTCCCCGTTGAAAACGAACCGCTGCTGCCGTCGGTGCCCGGTCTGCCGGATGGGTTCGTGCTGAAAGAGATCCAGCTCTCCTGCCGCGGCTACTGCCCGAAAACGGACTGCCGCGCCGCCCTCGCTGCTGCCTCGAATTATGCGCCGGAATAATCGTTTTTGAACCGGATTATTCCTCCTCGTCGTCCTCCACGTCCTCCACGCTCCAGTCTCCCTCTTTTTTCTCGCCGTAACCTGGCGGCAGTACCGGCTTTTCCAGAGCGGTGCAACCGTCGAACGCGGTGCGTCCGAGCGTCTTCAGCGAGGACGGCAGCGTCACGTGCTTCAGGTTCACGCAGTTGCGGAACGCCCGTTCCCCGATCACCGTCACGCCGTCGGGGATGATGATCTCCTCCAGACTCGTGCAGTTCTGGAACGTGTTGTAAGGGATTTCCTTCACGTTCGGCGGGATCGTGATGCTTTTCAAGCTGGTGCAGCCGGCAAAGGCTCCCGAGTTTTCCCGTCCGCCCGTCATCCACTCCGAAGAACCGTAGATCTCCGTGATGGAGTCCGGCAGTTCGACGCGTTCCAGGTCGGTACAGCCCCAGAACAGATTCGGTCCAATGATTTTCAGTCCATCCGGCAACAGCACCTCCTTCAGTCCGGTACACATGGCAAACGCCTCCGTGAAGACCGAGTATTCATCCACGTCCGACGGAACGACGACGCGGCCGTTCTCCGGCGCGGTCACGCAGCACAGCAGACGTCTTTTCTCGTAGGGCCTCTTGTAGTAGAGGATACCGCCCTCGTATTGGATGAACGGGTGATCGTCCGGCACGGTGAGGCGGCAGTTCGTCCCGGAGAAAGCGCCGTAGTCGATGCGATCGATCTGCTTTCCGATCGTGACGGGCGGCAGATTGCGGCATCCCACGAACGCGCTGGTTCCGATCGAGGTCACGCTGTCCGGGATCCTGATGTCGGAGAGACTGGCGCAGCATGCAAACGCCCTGCCGTCGATGATTTTGATCCCGTCCGGGATCACGACTTTCTTCAGGGAGGTACACCCGGCGAACACCCTGGGGTAGATCGCCTGCGTGTGAAAATCGACATAGCCCCGCCCCTCCTGGAGAAGTCTCCGCTGTCTCGCTTCTTCATTGTGCTCCTCTTTCGTCAACGTTCTCGCCATCGCGGCGGGAAGCCGGAATTCCTCCAGACTGGTGCAGTCCATAAACGCCTCCTTCTCAATCGTCATCAGATTGTCGGAAATGTCGACTTCCTTCAGGGAGGTGCAGTAGCTGAACGCGCCTTCGCCGATCAGCCTCACTTTGTCCGGGATCCGGATGGAAGTCAGAGAGGAGCATTCGTAAAATGCACGATCCCGGATCATTTCCAGGCTGTCCGGGAGCACGACTTCCCTCAGATTGCTGCAGCCGTAGAAAGCCAAGTTATCAATTAACTTCACGCCCTCCGGGATGCGGATGCTTTCCAGAGCCGTGCAACCCGCGAACAGGACGTCCGGGAGCGTCTTCGTGCCGGAGGGCAGCCGGACACTCCTCAGATTCTCGCAGCCCTCGAAGGCTCTGTCGTATATCTCCGTGACGCTGTCAGGGATGCTGATGCTGCGGACATACTTGTTTTGCCGGAAACCGCCGTGAAGCTCCGTCGCGCCGTCCGGGATGATGTAGTGCCTGTATTGCAGATACGGCAGGATCCACGGGATCTTTTTGGTCAGGGAGAGTCCGGCGATGTATTCCCCGAGGGGCGAATACGGTCTGGCCACGGAGCTGTCGATCACTTTCGTCCCCGCCGGGATGCGGCAGTAGTACAGGTGGAAAAAGAGTGTCGGGATCCCCCCGATGGACATTGCCAGCAGAAGGATCAGGAGAAGCTGCGGAAGGATCTTTGCGACTCTGATGAGCCGTTCGCGCGCGGGATTGTCTTCTTTGGGGGATCCGTGTGTGTTCATGGCGGCCCTCGGTCATCGGGTTGCGGACGGGGCGGATGGAACAGCCTCGTCCTTCTGTCCGGGCGCGGCTTCGTCGGTGAAAAGCCAGTATTGTTCGCCGGCGACGGCGGTGAAGCGGATGCGCGGGGACCGGTAGACCTCGGTGAAGACGCGGCGGCGGTCCTTGCTCACGAGCCGGATCGGATTTTCCCAGAGCGCCTGCAGATAGCGCATGCTGCACACGAAATAATGCGGACCGGGCCCCTCGAGGACCGGTTCCCAGATCGACGAATACATGAAGCCTGTCTGGTCGATGAGGGTGATGTACTCGTCATTCTTCTCCTTGATCCAGTCCGGCACGATCAGGACGCTCCTGCGTTTGACCTCTTCGAGCGACCAGTCGAGCGGGCAGAACGTGAAATACCTGCCGGATTCCACGCAGTAGAATTTGAGGCCGGGCGCGTAGGCCGGGATCACGGCGTCCGTGATGCCGTAGTACGGGAGGACGACGGTCGCGCCGGGCGGGAGCGTCTTTGTGAGGTATTCGCCCATGTTCTTCGCGCCGGAGAAGGGATGCCGGAAATCCTGCACGGCGAACGAGACGCATGCGGGGACCGTGAAGTAGACGTAGATCGCGAGGAGTTCCGCGAGGCGGCGTTTCAGGGGCGGCGGCTTCGGGCCGTCCAGCAGGCGGAAGAACGCTCCGGGCGCGGCGGAATCCTGTTCGGCGGGATTCTCCAGCAGGACCCAGCAGCAGAAGACGAACGTGAGGAAGACCAGATGCGCGCGCTGCGGCAGGAAGTAGAAGAGATACATCGCGAAGGCGATCATCCACAGGAATGACGCGAGGCAGACCAGCGCCATGCGGCGGGACACGCGGAACAGCGAGAGCATCGCGACCGCGAAGAAGGTCAGGAAGACGAAGTCGAGGAAGAGCTGGAAACTCGACTGGAAGGGGTGTTCGTGCGGCGGCAGGACGAAGTAGATCGCGCAGAAGAAGATGGCGGCGAGCGCGAGATACAGCACGAGCGTCCGGCGGCGCCGCACGAACCACGCGATCAGGACAATCAGAAGCGCGACCCAGAGGTATTCCAGAATCGGCAGATTCACGTTCGCGACTTCCTTGGAACACCCCGCGAAATCGACGAACGAAGTGGCGAGACGTTCGAAGAAGTTCATCTTCAGCGGCCAGAAACGCTGGTTGCCGACCGAACGCGCGTTCAGCATGCCCGGCGCGACCTGGAGGAATCCGAACAGCGCTCCGGCGGCGGCGACGCAGAGCCCGACGACGATGCGGCGGAGTTCGCGACGGGGGAGCTCCGCGCGGAGTTTCCACGCGTCGAACGCCCAGAGTACGAAGATAATGCCGCAGAAGCCCTCGAAATACGCGTGCGTATTCGTCAGGCAGGCGATCAGAAATCCGTAGAGCAGGGGGCGTTTCAGGCGGGCGGGATAGGCCGCCGCGAGCGCAAAGAGCAGGATCGGGATCGGGGCGTAGCAGCGCGCCACCACCGGATACCAGAAGAGCATCCCGGCGGAACTCAGCACGAGGGCTTTCAGCGGGAGCGTGAACGGCGCGCGGAACACGAAGAACGCTCCGGCGGCGGCCATGAACGCCCACGAAAGGAGATTCATGCAGAGGACCGGGCCGCCGTGTGCCGCGAAGACGTGCAGCATCAGATACCACGGCACGAAATGGCCTTCCCAGCGCATCATCCTGAAGATTTCCGGCACGGTGCAGTCGCGCGCGATGAGCCACGCCTGAAGCTCGTCCGCCCAGGGCTCGTGACGGAGCGTCAGCACGAACGTGGCCGCGGCATAGGCGAGAAAGAGCGCCCAGCGGAGAATGTTTTCGAGCTTGCGGTTTCCGTCCGGCATGGAGGGTCAGTCCTCCTTCTGGGGCGCGGGAGCCTTGTTCTTGTACGCGTTGTCGAACAGGAAGAAGAACCCGCCAAAGAGTCCGCCCGCGATGATGACGCCAGTCATGACGAGCGTCGGGGCGAGGGCGGCGACGGGGCAGTTGGGGAGTTCCGCGAGGGCCGCGCCGAGGATCGCCGCCACGAAGTAGTCGCGCAGGCCGATGCCGGACATGGTGAGCGGGATGAGCCCGGCGATGTTTCCGACCGTGATCGCAGCCATGATGGGGCCGAAGAGGGGTGCGAGCGAGGACGAGAACGCGAGGCAGACGCAGTAGAAGCAGAGACCGAGCACGAAATTGACGCCGAGGATGCTCGCGATCACGCACCACACGATTTCCTTCGACGCGCCGCTGTAGGAATCCAGCGCGTTCAGGAGCTTCGTCGAAAATCCGCGCGAGAGCTTCGCGCCGAGGTCTTCGCCCCAGCGGAAGAACGCGATCTTTTCCAGCTGTTTGTGCAGGAAGATCACGGCGGCGGCGAGGAGTCCGGCGGCGGACGCGCCCAGCAGGGCGAACGTCAGGAGTTTCGCGCGCGGGTCGGCGGCGTCGAGGTAGCGCCACGCGAAGGGCAGGGCGAGGAACACGGTCAGAAAGATGCCGATCATGCCGGTGAACCGGTCCATCAGGATCGTGAAGACGCCGTCGAATTTCTGTCCTTTCGGCACGCGGTACGCCAGGAAGCCCGCCCGGATCACGTCGCCGCCGATCGCGCCGCCCGGCATCACCAGCGAGAAGAAAAACGACTGCGTGGTGAGGGAGAAGGCGGAGAAGAGCGAGCACGGGATCGCGCGATACGCCAGCAGAAGCCGCCAGCGCCAGGCGTTCACGAAGAGATGCACGAGGTAGAGCAGGAACGCCGCGCCGAGCCAGAACCAGTTCAGTCCGGAGAAGTCGACGCCGTCGAACGTGCCGTGTTTCTTCGAGGTGTAGATCAGGATGGCGACGATGCCCGCGGTCACGAGGATCTTGACCGCGTATTTCAGAAAGACGACCGCTTTGCCGGGGGCGGATTCCTCCGGCGCGGGACCGGGCGCGGCGCTTCCGGACGCGGTCTGCGTGGCGGGCGCGGCGTCATTCTTCGAGTTTTTCGTCATTTTTTCCGATTCCGGTTTGCAGTTTCCGCGTTTCGCGACTATATTTTTACTTTGAAAACGGTTTGAAAAATATACTTCGTTTTCACTCATTTTTCAAATCGAAACGGGAAATTTTAAGGAGTATGAACTTGAACGGTCCCACGCTCAATTTGCTATTCATCGGAGACATCGTCGGCAAGGGCGGCCGCAAGGCGGTCAAGGCGCTTGTGCCGCAGCTGAAACAGCAGTATATGTGCACGTTTGTGGTCGCGAACGGCGAGAACTGCGCGGCGGGCGCTGGCATGAACAAGTCCTGCCTCGGCGAGATGGCGGACGTCGTGGACGTTTTCACGTCCGGCGACCACACCTGGGACCGCAAGGAATTCGAGGACGAGATACGCGGCATGAAGAACGTGGTGCGTCCGGCGAACATGAGCAAGCTTCAGCCCGGACGCGGCTGGCTGTACACGCGCAATCCGGCGGGCGGCGAAGTGGCGGTGATCTCGCTGATGGGCAAGGTCTTCATGAAGGACAGTGCGTACTGCCCGTTCGAGACCGCCGAACAGATATTGACGCAGATCCCGATCACCTGCAAGTGTGTCATCGTGGACATCCACGCCGAGGCGACCAGCGAAAAGGCGGCGCTCGCGTGGTTCCTCGACGGACGCGTGACCGCCGTGCTCGGCACGCACACGCACGTGCAGACCGCCGACGCACGCATCCTGCCCGGCGGAACGGCGTTCCTGTCCGACGTCGGCATGGTCGGCGCGGCGGATTCGATCCTCGGGCGGTCCGTGCCGGACGTGATTGCGAAATTCCGCACTGGGATGCCGCACAAATTCCCCGTGGTGGAGACCGGGATTCGTCTGGACGCCGCCGTGATCCGCTATGACATGCAGACCGGAAAGGCCCTTGAGATCAAGCCGATTTCCGTTATATACAACCCCAGCGAAACGAACTGATTTTAGATAACAGGAGACACCCCGATGCAGAAACCCGAAATCGACTGGAAACGCGCCGATATTTTGATTCAGCTCGCCCTCGAGGAAGACCTCGGCGACCTCGGAGACACCACCACGAATTCGGTCATCCCCGCCGACCTGCAGACGACCGCCGTGCTGATCGCGAAGGAGGACCTCATCTGCGCCGGTCTGCCCGTCGCGGAACGCCTCTTCCACACGCTCGACCCGGACGTCGTGTTCACGGCGAAGGTGAAGGAGGGCGAGGCGTGCCCCCGCGGCACGGTCATGGCGGAGATCTCGGGCCCGGCGCGCGTGCTGCTGACCGGGGAACGCACCGCGCTGAACTTCCTTCAGCGTCTGTGCGGCGTCGCGACCGCCTCGCACAAGTATCAGGAACTCGCCGGCGACCGCGCGAAGATCCTCGACACGCGCAAGACCACGCCCGGCTGGCGCAACCTCGAAAAATACGCCGTGGCGACAGGCGGCGCGTTCAACCACCGCATCGGCCTGTACGACCGCATCATGATCAAGGACAACCACCGCGAGCTCGCCGGGATGGAAGGGAAGGGCGGCATCCTGCGGTCCGTGCGCCGCGCCCGCGAGATGTATCCGCAGCTGGAAGTCGAGGTCGAGGTGGATTCGCTCGACGAACTTGACGAGGCGCTGCTTTCCGGCGCGGAATACATCCTGCTCGACAACATGGACAACGAACAGGTCGTGAAGGCGGTCGGGATCGCCCGCAACAAGGCGCGTCTCGAGGCGAGCGGAAACGTCACGCTCGGCCGCATCCCGTCGCTGTCCGAGACCGGCGTGGACTTCATCTCGTCCGGCGCGCTCACGCATTCCGTGAAGTCGAGCGACATTTCCATGGACATCCGGATCCCGGAGAAATAAGCACATCTTTGGTTTCCCGGGGGAGCCTCGGGGTAAACGAAACAAGAGACAGAAAGAACCTCCGCCACTCATGAAGAGGACGGAGGCTTGTGTTTTATTCGTTGCTTGCAGTGGAGGGGTTGCCCTCCCTATGCTATGACGGTCCAGTTCATGTCGACGCCGCGGCCGAGTTCCCACTGCGCGGTGTCGCCCGCGCTGTAATACCCCAGCATGCCGGTCGAATACTGTCGCACGAGCAGGTCGTCCTTCTGGTCGCCGTTGTAATCGCCCGCGCCGACCACGAACCAGTCGTTCGTGTCAAGCTGGCCGATGGACACGTAGCTGTCGAGATTGCCGTTTGCACACATGACCATCGAACCGGATGCCTTGTGGAACAGCACGAGATCGTCCTTCTGGTCGCCCGCGAAATCGCCGATCGCTCGGACTTCCCAGCCGGACCAGTTTGTCGAGCCGAGGGCTGTCGAGGCCCCATTGATGCCGACCGTATAGAACAATTGTCCGCCATTGTACGACATCACCACGGAGTCCTTCCCGTCGCCGTCGAAGTCGCCGCAACCGACGAGTGTCCAGGCATTACCGCCAAAGTCGCCGCTGAGCGTTGCCCAGTCTTCCTTGCCGTTTTTCCATACGCCGAGCGCGTAGAGTTCCGGCGCGTACCACACGATCGAGTTCACGCCAGCCTCACTCCCGGTCAGGTTGCCGACCGTGTTCTTCCACTGGATGTTGTTTTCGTTTGTGAGGTAGCCGATGTTCACCCACGTGCTGCCGTCGGGCAGGTCGTTCGCGTCGGCATAGTAA